>CAYNOE010000065.1:0-13181 GCA_964398745.1 uncultured Lachnobacterium sp. | reverse complement strand
CGTATCGATCCTGCGGCGCATCTGCTTTTCTTTGTAGAAATTAAGGTCAATATTTGTAAGCAGCAGTACATCTTTTTTAAACTTCTCATAATTGTCAAACATAAACTATCCTCCTAAAACCCAATAAAATAACTGGATGGATTATGAAAAACCAAGAAACTGTCTTTTACCACAGCTTCTTGGTCATATCTGTAATGTTTTACTCTTCAGAGTCGTTCTCTTTTGTATCTGCCGCAGAAGCCAGAGCCTTCATGCTTAAGCTGATCTTCTTTTCAGCTTCATTGAAATCTACAATCTTTGCTTCTATTTCCTGTCCAACCTTTAAGATGTCTGACGGTTTCTCTACATGCTCCTGTGAAATCTGGGACACATGCAAAAGTGCGTCAACACCCGGCGCAAGCTCCACAAACGCGCCAAAGTCTGTCATACGGGCAACCTTTCCTTTGACGATATTGCCTGCTGCAAATTTCTCTGCTGCACCGTTCCACGGATTTTCCTCATCAAACTTCATGCTAAGTGCGATTTTGGTCTCTGTGATATTTTTGATGAAAACACGCACCTGCTGTCCTACCGTAAACACCTTCTTTGGGTTTTCTACTCTGCCCCATGACATTTCTGAGATATGAAGCAGTCCGTCCACACCACCCAGGTCAATAAATGCGCCAAAATCGGTCACATTCTTAACGGTTCCTTCAATCACATCCCCAATGTGAAGCTTTGCAAAAAGCTCCTTCTGGATTTCTGCTTTTCTGGCAAGCAGAAGGGTTTTGCGGTTTCCAATAATTCTTCTCTTCTTTGGATCAAATTCTGTAATTACAAATTCAATTTCCTGGTCTTTGAATTTAGTCAGATCCTTTTCAAAGGTATCGGATACCAGACTTGCCGGAATGAAAATTCTTGTTTCATCCACAATGGTGCAAACTCCTCCTGCAAGTACCTGGCTGACCTTTGCCTTAAGAACTTCCTGGTTTTCAAATGCTTCTTCCAGTCTTTTGCTTCCTTTCTCAGCAGCAAGCCTTTTGTAAGAAAGGAGTACCTGTCCCTCGCCGTCGTTCAGCTTGAGTACCTTGGCTTCCAGGGTATCGCCCGGCTTAACAACTGTAGTAAGGTCTGTATTCGGTTCGTTTGTATATTCGCTGCGCGTAATGATTCCTTCTGACTTATAGCCGATGTTAAGTATTATCTCATCAGGCTTGACATCAATAACGGTACCCTCTACCACTTCTCCATTTCTTATAGATTTTAAAGATTCTTCCAACATTTGTTCAAAGCTCATTTCTGACATTCTTTGAAACCTCCTCGATAATATAGTTTGGGGTCGAAGCCCCTGCGGTAATACCTACGTTATTGATGGAGCTTATCTGATGATAATCCATATCCTGGCTCGTTTGTATATAGTAAGTATTTGCACATTCCTTTTTAGATATCTCATACAGCTTCTGCGTGTTGGAGCTGTGTTTGTCCCCGATCACGATCATGGCGTCTGACCGGCAGGCAATCTCCCGTGCTTCTGCCTGCCTTTCTTCGGTCGCACTGCATATGGTATCTAAAACAATTATATCATACCCTTTTTTTCCGATAATTTCAACCAGTTCTTGATATTTATTGTAGTTAAATGTCGTCTGTGCCGCAAAACAGACCTTTTCACCCTCTTTTAAAGGCAGATTTTCAATATCTTTTTCACTGGATATGATATAAGCCTGTCCCTTGTCCACCCAGCCCAGAATTCCCTTCACCTCCGGGTGTCCGGGATTTCCGGCTATCACAATTGTATAACCTTTCTGGCTGTAAGAGAATACAAGCCGGTGGATTTTTTTTACAAACGGGCAGGTTGCGTCTATAATCTCAAATCCGTATTCTTTTATTTTTTCCTGCTCCATGCGGCCGGTTCCGTGTGAGCGGATAATGACTTTTCCCCTGGGAAGCGCAGGCAGCTCTGTAATATCTTTTATAACCTTTACCCCTTTTTCCTCGAGGTCATGCACAACTTCCTCGTTGTGTATGATCGGACCAAAGGTATATACCTTCGTGTCCGGCTTTTGGGTTTCCCCATAGACCGTTTCGACCGCACGCCGCACGCCAAAACAAAAGCCTGCGCTCTTTGCCACTAAAAGATTCATGACCGTTCCCTTATGATTTTTTTAATCGCTTCCACGGATTCTTCGATATTTAAATCCGAGGAATCAAGAAGAACTGCATCATCCGCCTGTTTTAACGGGGAAACCTCCCGGTTCATGTCCCGGGTGTCCCTGTCGATAATATCCTTTTCAATTTCGTCCATGTTACAGTCCACACCCTTTGCCACAAGTTCATCATAGCGTCTTTTTGCCCGTACTGCAGAGCTTGCAGTCATATAAATCTTTACATCCGCATCAGGCAGGACAACAGTTCCAATGTCCCGTCCGTCCATTATGACGTTTTCCTTTGCAGCAAGCTGTCTCTGCAGCTGTACAAGCTTTGTCCGAACCACCGGGTATACGCTTGTTTTGCTTGCCATCTTCCCCACTTCCTCCCTGCGGATAAAGGAGGTAATATTCTCCCCGTTTAAGATTACCTGCTGCTCCTTGTTTTCATACCGGATGGTCACATCCACACCAGAACACGCATCCGCAACCGCCTTTTCATCGGCCGCGTCAATTCCGTTTTGTAAAAAGTAATATGCCATCGCCCTGTACATTGCTCCGGTATCCACATAGATATAGGACAGATCCTCTGCAAGTTTTTTCGCAATGGTGCTTTTCCCGGCTCCCGCCGGACCGTCAATTGCAATATTAAATGACATTATAGTTCCTCCCGTTTTTCATATTATGCCTATGAAAAATCTATCATATACTGTATAATTTTTCAATAAAAATCTGACATTACATGGTTGACGAATAACCAGAATATAGTAAAATAGAGATGGCTTCACATGCACCAGGGTAAGCCAGACCGCACAAAGGAAGGGATTTCATATGACTTTTCAGACCATTGGATTTATCGGGCTCGGACTGATTGGCGGCTCAATCGCCCAAAAAACCAGATCCGTTCATCCGGATATAAAAATATATGCTATGGCGCATCATGGCACGACCATTGAAACCGCATACCGCATGGGACTGATCCAGAACAGCAGCCCGCTTCCTCTTCCGGCATTTGCGGAATGTGACTGTATTTTTCTATGCGCACCCATTGAACAGAACATCACATATCTGAAACAGCTGAAAAACATCATAAAAAAAGACTGTTATATAACGGATGTCGGCAGCACCAAAACATCGATTCACGAGGCTGCATCCGCCCTCGGTCTGTGCGCGAATTTTATCGGCGGACATCCCATGGCTGGCTCTGAAAAAACAGGGCTTGCCAACGCAGACGGACAGATTTTAAAAGACGCTTATTATATAATTACCCCAACTGCCGAAACCCCGAAAAAGGATGTGGATGATTACCGGGATTTTGTCTGCTCGCTGGGTTCCATTCCGCTGGTCATGGACTATAAGACGCATGATTATGCGACCGCTGCCGTCAGCCATGTCCCGCACATGATCGCGTATACCCTCGTTAATCTGCTGCTGAAAACAGACGATGGGAAAAATACCATGAAAACCATTGCAGCCGGGGGCTTTAAGGATCTTACAAGAATCGCTTCCTCTTCACCGGAAATCTGGCAGAACATATGCAGCGCAAACCGTGACGGAATCCTTTCCCTGCTTGATGATTATATGGATCTTTTACAGACGCTGCGTGGTTATATTGAAAACGATGACAAAAAGCATCTGCTTGAATTTTTCCAGAGCGCAAAGGAATACAGGGACAGCATGTAAAGATAAAAAACTCTATTTAATTACCTGCTGCAGCACTTCAAAATAGTTTTCAAAGGTCTTCTTACAGCAGGACGGATTTTTTATGACAATCCCGTCTGTCACAAGTCCCGGAATGGCAAACGCCATTGCCACTCTGTGGTCTTCAAAAGTTTCTATTTCACATCTGTGCGGTTTTCCCGGAAAAATCCTTATGCTGTTTTCATCCGGTTTTTCACAGGAAACACCCATATTTTCCAGATTTAAAAGGATTGCCTGCAGTCGGTCGCATTCCTGGTAGCGGATATGCCCGATTCCGGTGATAGTCACCGGTGTATTCGCAAAACAACTGACTGCCGCAAGCGTCAGCGCCTGGTCAGAAAACGCGGACAAATCAAACGTGCCGCCTGAAAAACATCCGTCCCCTGGCGGATACAGTATGATACCGTCCGGCTCTTCTTTTGCTGTACATCCCATCTGCATAAGTACTTCAAGAAACCGGATATCCCCCTGCAGGCTGTTTCTGTGGACATGAAATACCTTTGCCGGTACAGACAAAACCGGACACATGGCATAAAAATATGCAGCGGCAGACAAATCCGGTTCAATATAATATTCTCCCGCAGAATATGAGGCATCCGCCGGAATCCGGAAAGTGTTTTCATCCTCAGCAGCCACCCGCACACCAAACTCCTTCATCATTGCAATTGTCATATTCACATATGCCATTCCGTGGTTTCCGGTCACATGGATTACAAAATCCTTTTCAGACAATACTGCTGATATCAAAAGCCCGCTTAAAAACTGGCTGCTCTTGTCCACATCTATAGTGACCTCATGCCCTGTAAGCCTGCTGTTATGGACTGCAAACGGAAAATGGTATTTTTCCTCTTCATAAGTAAAATCCGCCCCAAGCGTTTCCAGAGCGTCTATAAGCTCCTTCATCGGCCTTTTTTTCATCTGGCCAGAGGAGGTGATTTTAAAACTTCCGCAGGATAATCCCAGAAAAGCTGTCAGAAAACGGGCCGCTGTCCCCGCGCTTCCCACATATATTTCAGGCTGTTTTCCGGCGCTTTCTGTAATAGCAGGAATTTTACCGCCGCATCCGGTTATTTTTACAACCGCCTCTTTTTCATTTATTTCAACAAAGAACCCCAGTTCCTTAAGCGCATTTAGAAAATACCGGCTGTCGTCCGAAAAAAGCACATTATGCAAAATGCTTGTCCCATCTGCCAAAGCCGCTATTAAAAGAGCCCGGTTCGTAATGCTTTTGGAACCGGGAACTGTTATGGCAAGCGGATGCTTTGCCGCTTTTTTTACTTCATATCTGTCCTGCAGTTTCATATTTCCCCCTGTTATATGCAAAACTTTCTTTCAAGAAAAACGAGGCTAAAACAGCCCCGTTTTAATTCTATAACTCATTAAACATCTGGTAAATATCAATTTTAAGGGCATCCGTATCCGGCAGTCCGATAAATACAGCCCCGTAACTATAGCTGCCATCCCCGTTATCTGCGCGGCGGACAATTTCAATAACCGCATTAATGATTTCTTTGGTCCAGATCTGAATCCTTGTATCGTAATATGAATTTACATCAAGTTCATTCTGGCACTTAAACCCGATGCCGCTTTTGGAAATATCAGAAACATCAACACGAACATACTTAAGAGTCGTAACACCTGCTTCGTCCAGTCTCTCCAACTGCACATCCACGCCAAGTTCCAGTCTCTTGTCTTTTCTCTTTTCTTCCATGTTCCCTCTCCCTGTCCATAATAAGCTGCAGCGCTTATTTTCTATTAAACCTTCGTGATTACCTTACTACATTGTAATATAATTTCCAGGGTTTGACAAGTAAAAAGTCAGATTATAAGCATGGCATCCCCGAAAGAGAAAAAGCGGTACTGCTCTTCTACTGCTGTCCGGTATGCATTTAACACCTGTTCCCGTCCCGCAAACGCAGATACCAGCATGACAAGTGTGGACTGCGGCAAATGGAAGTTTGTAATCAGTCCGTCAATCACCTTAAACCGGTATCCCGGATAAATAAAAATATCCGTCCATCCACCTGTTTCATGAAGCCTGCCGTTTTCATCCGCCGCTGCTTCCAGTGTTCTTGTACTCGTGGTTCCCACAGCAATAATCCTGTGTCCGTTTTCTTTAGCCCGGTTAATGGTTGCCGCCGCTGTTTCAGAAATCCGGTAAAATTCCGAATGCATATGATGTTCCAGTACATTTTCCACCTTCACTGGACGAAAAGTGCCAAGCCCGACATGGAGTGTGACTTCTGCAATTTCCACCCCCCTTTTTTTCACCTGTGCCAGCAGTTCCTCTGTAAAATGAAGTCCTGCGGTCGGAGCCGCCGCAGAACCGTCATATTTTGCATAGACAGTCTGGTAACGGTTCTTGTCCTTAAGCTCATGGGTGATATAAGGCGGCAGCGGCATCTGTCCGAGCTGGTCTAAGATTTCTTCAAAAATGCCTTCATAGTAAAACTGAATCAGGCGGTTTCCTTCTTCCACCACCTCAATAACCTCTGCAGTTAAAAGTCCGTTTCCAAAGACCAGTTTTGTACCCTTTTTTGCTTTTTTTCCGGGCTTTACGAGAGTTTCCCAGATATCATTTTCCCTGCGTTTTAACAAAAGGATTTCGATTCCTGCATTTGTTTCTTTTTTTGTACCGAACAGCCGCGCCGGAATCACCTTTGTGTTATTTATCACCAGGCAGTCGCCTGGTGTGCAATAGTCCAGGATATCCGTAAAATGCCTGTGGGATATTTCCCCGCTCTTTTTATCCAGCACCATCAGGCGGGAAGCCGAACGGTCACTAAGCGGATCCTGGGCAATCAGTTCTTTTGGCAGTTCATAGTCAAAATCTTTTACATTCATATGCTGTCCCTCTTACTCACGAAGCGTAATCCCAAGCGATTTCCCAAGGGATTTTAAGATTCTGCTGACAAACCCCTCTACGGTTTTGGCGGTAAATTCTTCGTCACGCGGGGTAAATACAACGGAAAAAGCCATGCTTCTTTTATTCGGTCCAAGCTGAACTCCCTCGTAAACATCAAACAGCGTAACATCTGTGACATAGCTGCATGCTTCCCTGATTCCGTTCTCAATCTGCGCACAGGTAATGTCTTTGCTTACCACAAAGGCAAAATCCCGTTTTTCTTCCGCATACTTTGGAAGCGGTGTATACATCTGCGTTTTTGTATACCATTTGGAAAGTACCCGAAGGTCAAGTTCCATGACATAGGCAGGAGTCCGCATATCCAGTTCATCCATCAGTTCATACGCCACCTTCCCAAGGTATCCGATTTTTTCACTGTCACAGAACACTTCCGCTGTCTGGTACGGGTGTAAAAATGTCCGTTCTGCAGGTTCATAGGTAAATGTAACATCAAGGGTTTCTGCAACCGTTTCCGCCAGTCCCTTTAAAGTGTAAAAGGATTCCTTTTCCCCGAATACCCCGGCACATAAAGTTTCCCTTTCTTCCGGATACTCTGCCAGCGGCAGTTCTTTTGGAAGAAAAATATTCCCAAGCTCAAAAATCCGCCCTTCCAGAATCCCTTTCTTCTGGTTGCCTGCCATTGCATGAATCATCTGCGGCGCAAGCGTTGTCCTCATTAAAGACAGATCCACATTGATCGGGTTTACCAGCGTAATGGCATTCCGTTCCTTTGCATCCAACGGAAACCGTAACAGATTAAGATCCGACGGGGAAAAGAACGAATAATGGATTCCTTCATAAGCACCGGCTGCACAGAGAGCCTGCTTGATTTTCAGTTCTTTTTTCTGTTTCAGGCTTAATCCGCCGGATGTTACCTTTGCTGTTGGCATGAAGGCCGGAATTACCTTGTCGTAACCGTACATACGGATAATCTCTTCCGCAACGTCAGGATAAGAGTCCATATCCTCGCGGTAGGCAGGCACCTGAACAGTGAGTTCATCCCCGTCAATGACCGGGGCAAAGTTTAATCCTGTCAGAATACGGACAATTTCATCATCCGGCACTTTAATTCCAAGTACGCCGTTGACGCGGTTTATGCTGACCTTCATTTCCTGCGGCCCGACGGAATTTCCGGTAGAAAATTCTTCATGTGTGGAAGATATTTTTCCGCATCCAAGCTCCTGCACCAGATGCAGCGCCCGTTTCATTGCGATTACGGTTGTATATTCGTACACTCCTTTGGAATACATGGCACTGGAGTCCGAGGACTGCCCAAGCGCACGGGAGCTTTTCCTGATATTGTCACGCATAAATTTTGCGGCTTCGAATGTAACAGCCTTTGTCGTATCCAGAATTTCGGAATTAAGGCCGCCCATAATTCCTGCAAGTGCAACCGGTTTTACCCCGTCACAGATTACAAGGTTTGAAGAATTTAATGTGAATTCTTTTTCATCCAGTGTAACAATTTTTTCACCGTCTGCAGCACGCCGTACCGTAATGCTGTTTCCTTCAAGGAAAGAATCATCAAAGGCATGCATTGGCTGTCCCAGTTCCCTTAAAATATAATTTGTAATGTCCACGATATTGGAAATGGAGCCGATTCCGGTCAGTGCAAGCCTGCGCCGCATCCATGCCGGTGATTCCTTAATCTGTACATCATATACATAGTGCGCGATATAACGGGGACACAAATCCGGCGCCTGGACACTGACGGAAAAACCGTCCTTTTTTGTATCCGTTTCAGTGTAATCCAGAGCCAGGCTTTTGCATTCTTTCCCAAGTACTGCGGCCACTTCCCTTGCAATGCCGTAAATACTCTGGCAGTCCGGACGGTTTGCGGTAACCGCAATATCAAAAATCCAGTCGTCTAAACCAAGAACCGGCTTTACATCCATACCGGGTACGGCATCATCAGGCAGCACAAGAAGCCCGTTATAACCTGCGCCCGGGTATAAATCCTCATTTAATCCAAGCTCCACGCCGGAACATAACATTCCATGGGATTCATATCCGCGCAGTTTTCCTTTTTTAATTTTCATGACGCCCTCAACGGTAATATGGTCTTTTGCTGTCGCATAAACCGTTGCACCCACAAGTGCCAGCGGGTATTTCCCGCCGGCATGCACATTGTCGGCTCCGCAGCAGACCTGGAAAGTTCCATGCTCTCCTGCATCCACCTGGCACAGGCTTAAATGTGTATCCACTATCGGTTCACATTCCTTTACTTCCCCGACAACTACATTTGTAATATCCTTTCCCACCTCAGTTAATTCTTCCACTTCAAACCCGCAGGAAAATAATTTTTCCTCCAGTTCCTCCGGACTAACATCAATATCCACATATTCTTTCAACCAGCTTAATGGCGCTAACATAACAGACCTCCTTATCCTTTTCTGACATCAGTCGTCAATCTGCTTTAAAACCCGCAGATCAGACTCAAACAAAAGCTTAATATTATTAATACCATATTTTAACATGGCAATTCTTTCAATTCCAATACCGAAAGCAAAACCACTGTAAATATCCGTATCAATTCCACAGCCTTCCAGTACATTATGATTTACCACTCCGGCGCCGAGTACTTCAATCCAGCCGGTGCCTTTGCAAAGCCTGCATCCTTTTCCGCCGCATTGGAAACAGCTCACGTCAACTTCAACCGACGGCTCTGTAAACGGAAAATAAGACGGGCGCAGCCGTGTGGAAACACTGTCTCCGAAAATCTTTTTTGCAAATACCTCCAGCATGCCCTTTAAATCGCAGAGCGTAATGCCCCTGTCCACTACAAGCCCTTCCATCTGTGTAAACATCGGGGAATGGGTTGCATCGTCGTCGGAACGGAATACCTTTCCAGGTGAAATAATTTTAATCGGAGGTTTTTTTGCTTCCATTACATGAATCTGTCCGGCGGAAGTCTGGGTACGGAGCAGAAATTCCGGGGAAAGATAAAACGTATCCTGCATATCCCTTGCCGGATGGTCCTGCGGTGTATTTAATGCCGTAAAATTATAATAATCCGTTTCAATTTCCGTGCCTTCATAAATTTCAAAACCCATGGATGCAAAGATATCCGTAAGCTGGTTTCTTACCTGTGTAACCGGATGCAGGTTTCCTTTTTCCTGTTTTACAGCGGGCATGGTTACATCAATCTTTTCTTTTTCATACCGCAGGCGCAGCGCCTCGGCTTCAAACATTTTTTTCTTTTCATCCAGAAGGCTTTCAATCGCTTCACGGGTATCGTTCACCCACTGTCCCACTTTGGGACGGTCCTCCGGCGCAACATCTTTCATTTTCTTTAAGACAGCTGTCAGTTCCCCTTTTTTTCCCAGAACGGCAGAACGCACTTCGTTTAATTTCTCAAGCCCTTCGGAATTTTCGATTTCCGCGATGGCCTGTTCCCTGATTTTTTGCAGTTTTTCCTTCATCATTTTCTCCTTTTCGATTTTTTCTGTCAAAATAACTGTTATTTTTACAAGATATTGTAGTATTAACTGATTCAATGCATAAATAGCGGTTAAATGGTTAAGAAAATAAAAAATCCCCTGCAATTAATTTTTTAATTGCAGGGGACGAAAATTTCCGCGTTACCACCCCGATTCCTGCGGTTTTCTTTTGGCAGGCACTCATTTCTGCTTAACGTGCAGCATCCGTTGCAGCATAGCTGCACAGCTCCTGTGGGAAATTCGTTTTCTGACCTGAACTTAAGGAAGCTTCCAGCCACCGGCTTCCCCTCTCTGTTAGGGTATCAGAAACTACTGTACACATTCAACGCTTTTCACATGTCTGTCATTTTATCACAAGAAACTGCTGACTGCAAGCATTTTTTATTCCAGATCCAGTTCAAAAACATCCGTAACTGACACGTCATGATAATAAAAATTTAAAATTTCCTGCCAGCTTTTGCCCTCTTTTCCCATACTGTCAGCGCCGTACTGGCTTAAACCGATTCCGTGGCCGAATCCGCCTCCGGTCAGTATAATTTTTCCGTTTTTCTGGCTTGTGACTTCAAAACACGCGCTTGGCACGGATGAATAATCCTTTCTTTTTGTGCCGTCTGCCAGTGTCAGTGAAAGCAGGTATTTTCCAAGTGCAAACCGGATATCATTCTCCTTTTCATAAGTACGCTCCCCCGTTTCGAACTGGACGGTAAGAGAAAGAATATATCCGGATTCACTGCGTTCATTTACTTTCATTCCCTTTAAACTGCCGTATTTTTCATCCATTCCAAGTTTTGATGACAGTGTTGCAGTCCATCTGTAATAAGGAGAATCCGAATCATATGAATCTACGGAATCCGTGATAAATTTATGAAATTTTTTCTTCCTGGAAAGATTTTTCGTCTTTTCCTTTGTATGGTTTTCCGCTTTCAGGTATCCCGGGGATTTTGCATCCCAGACCTCCAGATTTTCTGAATATCCGGAGGAAGTGGAATAATAATAACAGTCAATCAGTTTGCCATCATAGGTTAAAACCAGACCTGCCGTATCCTCCACTGCCTGGTCGGTAATATCATAGGTTTTTGTCGCATGATAGACCTGAAATGCAGTTGTATCATCCAGATTCGCCCCGTATTTGGCATAGGTATCCCCGCGCATCTGCCGGTAGGCAAATGTTCTGGCACATACCGCCTGCGCCTTCAGGGCCTCATAGGAAAAGCCCACGGGCATCTCTGACGGCAGTACATAACGTACATATTCCTCAATCGGCAGTTCGTTAATTAATGCATATCCGCCCTTTTCCTTACGGAGTATAAAATCCCCTGCATAACCTGATTTTTGTGTGTTCCCTTTGGCGTCACAAATATAAAGCTCCCCTTCTTTGGTATGAATCCGGATTTCTTTTCCGTTTTTGCAGTTTTTTAAACACTTTTTTGCACTTGTCACATCCTTTTTTGAAACGGATGCCCCGTCTGCCTGGTATGTACTGTCACTTGTAATATAAATTTCCGGATACAGTACGCTGTTTCCGTTTTTAAGCAGAACCCGTATATTATCCACTTTATCTTTTTTATACTGGACAATGGCGCATGCCTTTTTGTTTGCAACCACAAGCTCCACCTCTGAATTTCCAATGACAAAATTTTTCACAGACGTCTGGCGTACCTGTACTTCATTTGCGGTCTGGTCCGTCACAAAATACACCGGAAGGTTTTCATCACAGGAAAGCGGTTCATAGCCTTCAATCTGCACATAGGTTTCACTGTAACTTACAAGTGTTCCTTTAATGCTTCCTTTTTTTGCAAATATTTTTGTAATCTTTCCCCCTGAAAGTTCAATATCGGCCACGCCGGTATAATGCTCTGCCGCTGTTTCCTTTGCTATATAATTTTTTCCATCGTATAAAACAATAATTTCGTTTGTTCCATTTGCCCTGATATACACGTTCTTAAGTATTCCGGAAAACGATTCCTCAAAGTGTTCTTCAGGCAGAATCTGTTCTGCCGGATGGGATAAACCCGATACTATAAGAAATGTAACTACCACTGCAACAGCGGTCAGGACAAGCAGCGAAATCCCCAGAATTTTCATTTTGTCTTTCTTTTTCATATACAAAACTCCTAAGCTAATATTCAGGTACTTTATTAAGCACCCCTTAAAAAAATCTGAGGAGCTGCCTGGAAAGCAGCTCCTCTTCTCTTAGGTATATTATGAATTTATCATGTGTTTTCCACAATTGTTTATCTTATGCCAAACCCAAAATGCCGGTTCCCGCAATTTAGACTCCTAGCGCATGCCAGGTGGGTAACCGCAGCTTACCTTCTGCCTTCCGCTGATACGAGGCGGCCTGACATCCAGTAAAATCATATAGGAATCCCGTTTAAAGTAGATGTAGGTTCTAAATAGCAGGAATTATCGAACATCCCAGGCTTTTGATCCATCTTCTGTACTGTTTCCGGTTTTTCTTTTGTAACTGTTTTTATTATACTTTATTATCCCTTAAAATGCAATGAGAAATTCTAAGCACTTTCTTCCAGAAATACCATGATAATTTATGGAAAATTTTCTAACCGCCGCAGCCGTATACAGAGGTTCCAGTGTGGTATAATGATCTGCTGTATAGTAAATCATTCCATCACTGGAATATACCAGCCGTTCGGCTCCTCGTTTTAAGGCACCAAGAGTATTAATGTCACATTCATACCAAATACGGCTGTCATCCAGTCTGTTTGCATTATCATGGAATTCGTCCCCGCCAATACATTTATATTTATCATAAGGAATCAGGGAACCACCTGTCCAGCCCAGTTTGTTTGCCTCTGTTTTTGTAATGAAATTGGATGGCAGTCTGCCATAAGTACGGATATACTCTGTGACTTTATCCTTACTGGTATAAATACCGTATTCTTTTAAGGTTTCATCCTCTCCGGAAAGTACATGAACGGTACACATATAGCTTTTTCCGCCGCATTTTGCCGTGATTATTGCTGTTCCCACTGATCGTGCTTCAATGATGCC
>CAYNOE010000064.1:0-13191 GCA_964398745.1 uncultured Lachnobacterium sp. | reverse complement strand
GGGGGGATATGCCGATGCCGGTTTATACGTTCCTGGAAGAATATGATTTTGGTTCTAAAACGATTATACCTTTTGTCACGCACGGCGGAAGCGGATTTTCTGGTACGCTTAAAACAATTTCAGACATCTGTCCGGAGGCACAGGTCAGCGACAATACACTGTGTCTGTCCAGAAATGATGTGGCAAACGGGGAAGAAGAAGTAAGGGAGTGGGCAGAGAGCCTTTCACCTGGAAACGGCTCATAAGCTGGTAAAAGCAGATTATATGCGCCCACTTACGCGTGTGTTGGAACCCGTGACGGAATTGCCCCGTGGAGAACGATGAAAAACCGGCTGGACAAACTGGAGCAGCTGGGGATTTCCACTGAATTTCACAGTTATAAGGGATTATCCCATGGATTCGGGCTTGGAACAGGGACGGTGGCAGAGGGATGGATTGATGATGCGCTAAACTTCTGGGAAAGTTTTGGAGGACAATAAAAAAATAATGCTTTTTCTTTTCGCAGATGCTATAATAAGAGCAGGTTTGAGAAAAGAAAAAGGCGGTGATTTTTATGTATAATCCGCAGCTTGAAACATTTATCCGTGTGGCGGATGCAGGGAGTTTTAATAAGGCGGCGGAGAATATGTTTATTACGCCGACTGCGGTAATCAAACAGATAAACCTGCTGGAGGACGGACTTGGGGTAAAACTGTTTGAACGGACGCACCGGGGGCTGCATCTGACCAGGGCGGGCATTTCACTTTACCAGGATGCAAAATATATAATCCAGTACTGCAGGGATTCTGTGACACGGGCAAAAAATGCCATGCAGGAAGACAAAGCGGTTATCCGTATCGGTACATCGCCGATGACGCCTGCACAGATTCTGGTGGAACTGTGGCCCAGGATTCATGAATACAGTCCAAACATCAAATTTCAGATTGTGCCTTTTGATAACACGCCGGAAAATGCAAGGGAGATTCTGGCGAATCTGGGGCAGAACATTGATGTGGTTGCCGGGATTTTTGATGATACGATGCTGGATCTGCGTAAATGTGCAGGATTTGAGATATCAAGGGCGCCAATCTGCTGTGCCGTTTCCATCCATCACCGTCTTGCCGAAAAGAATAAACTTACGGTGGAGGATATGTACGGGGAGAACCTGATGCTGATGCACCGGGGCTGGAGCCATTATGTGGACAAGCTCAGGGATGATATCTGGGAGAACCATAACGAAATCAACATCGTTGACTTTGATTTTTATAATGTGGATACTTTTAACCGCTGTGAAAACAGCAATGATATACTGATGGCAACAAAGGCATGGGTAAATGTGCATCCCTTATTAAAGATTATTCCGGTTGAGTGGGAACATACCATTCCCTATGGGCTGCTGCATTCGCGCACCCCGTCAGAAACTGTACAGAATTTTCTCTCGGCAGTGCAAAAGGCAATACAAAAATAAATACCGGAAGGGAAGCATCAAAAAGATGCCGAAGGAGAAAATCCCTGCCATTTTCAGGAGTGTGCAGGAGGCCAGAGACTGTTGAATATAAAAAAGGGGTCTGGATATGAACAGATTGCAGGAAAAACATGAAAAACTGAAAGACTATTTCCGGGAATTAGGCAGTGTTGCAGTTGCATTTTCCAGTGGAGTGGATTCCACATTTTTATTAAAGACTGCGGTGGACGTACTTGGGACAGACCATGTGACTGCCGTGACAGCGTCCTCCAGTTCCTTTCCGGTAAGGGAACTGGATGAGGCAAAAGCATTCTGCAGGGAGAATGGCATCAGACATATCATCTGTGAATCAGGGGAGTTAAATATAAAAGGCTTCCGGGAAAACCCAAAGAACAGATGCTATCTCTGCAAGCATGAATTATTTAAAAAGTTTTTAAAAATTGCAGAGGAAAATCATCTGAATGCCGTTGTGGAAGGCTCCAATACGGATGACAGCGGGGATTACCGGCCAGGGCTTATGGCGGTAAAAGAACTCGGCATTAAAAGTCCCCTGCGTCATGCCATGCTTAATAAAGAGGAGATAAGGGAATTATCAAAAGAAATGGGACTTTCCACATGGAATAAACAGTCCTTTGCATGTCTTGCTTCCAGATTTGCTTACGGAGAAACTATCAGTGAAGAAAAGCTTGGCATGGTAGATAAGGCAGAACAATTCCTGCTTGACAGGGGCTTTTGCCAGCTGAGGGTCAGGATTCACGGAAAGGATAAGGATTACATTGCAAGAATTGAACTTCTGCCTGCGGATTTTCCTAAAATCATGGAAGAGAAAACCCGGTCTGAAATATATGGTTACCTGAAATCACTGGGATTTTCCTATATCACCCTTGATTTGAAAGGGTACCGTACAGGAAGCATGAATGAAGTAATAAAAACGTAACTATTCAGAACCTTCTGGAATAAGATTGGCAGATTCGTCATGCCTGCATGTAAGAAGCTGCTAATATTATTCCAGGATGCTCGAATAGTTACATAGAAAAAATTATAAATGGCAGGGAGAAAACAAATGAAAATACTGATTATAGATGCCCAGGGCGGCGGGATCGGAAAACAGGCAGTTACTGCAGTTAAGCGCGAAATGCCACAGGCAGAAATTACAGCAGTGGGAACGAACAGCGTAGCAACCACAGCCATGCTGAAAGCAGGAGCGGACCATGCTGCAACCGGGGAAAATGCGGTTATTACAGGCTGCAGGAAAGCGGATATTATTATAGGACCCATTGGAATTGTCATTGCGGATGCAATGTATGGCGAAGTGACGCCCGCCATGGCGCTGGCTGTCGGACAGAGCATGGCAAAACGGATTCTGATACCGGTGAATCACTGCGACAATCTTATTGTGGGTGTTTCGGATTTTTCTGTCAGGAGGCTGATCGATGAAGTCCTGAAGGAAATTGCGAAAATGCAGTAAGGAACTGTTAAGAAATAATTATTCAATTTGATTTTCAATTTGGTTTGTCTAAATACCGGCTTGACTGTGCGGCCGGCAGGCAGTATAATATATATGTTCATGCAGGAAGCTGGACGATGGTGCTGAAGCATCTGGTAATAGTATTATTAATTAAAGTAAACAGATTACGATATGTATACTAAGAAGGTATACGGTTTCTCAGAAGAGAGATGGTACGCCTTCTTTTTTTGGTGTATAAAATCTGTAAAATTCAAGGAGGTACATGATAATGGCATGTTTAATTGTTCCGGCTGCAGAAGCAGTCATCACTACAATCGCGGCAAAGGTGGTAAAGTCCGTGGAAAAGGAGAAATCAGCAGGGCTTTTTCTTCCAGACAAATCTGTGCAGGAGGAAACGGGAATCAGTTTTTCCACAAAGCTTGGCTGGCTGAATAAGCTGCTGTGGGGAGGATCTGCACTGCTTGCTTTCGAGCATATATGGCATGGCGAGATAGTGCCGTTCTTTCCGTTTTTTACTGCAGTTGAGACAGGAAAAACCGCAGAAATGCTGGCGGAGATGGGAAGCACAGGCGTTTTAATGTCTGTTCTTGTCACGGCGGTATGGACTGGTATGCTTGCAGTTTCCTATGTGATGGAAAAGAAAGAACTTTATGCCCTGAAAGATGCACAGAAAGGGACAAAGGCATGACTTTACTGATAACTGTTTATGCGGCAGTTACCGCTACAGTCGTCTGGTACAGGGGCGCACCGGAAAGTGAGATGAAAGTGGGGGTTCTCTGCTGGATATACTGGGGGGCATCCCTGATGTGGCTTGCAGATGCAATCCATGGATATGCAGAATCAGGAGCAGAATTTTTTGCTCCTGATTTGGCTGAGATGCTCAATGATTTGTATCTTGGCCTGGCGGTTGTAGCCCTTGGCCTGGTCATCTGGGTTGTAATTTTGCTTGTGAAAGACCCGAAGGGCGTTGTTAAGGCAGCGCTGTTCCGAAAGAAGTAAGTGACAGGAAATCTCCTTGACACTACAGGAGAACCATGTTACTATAATAAAACGCGAAAAATAGAATAGAAATTTGTATTTTATGCGATGCGAACAGTATAGAAAGGCAGTATTGTGCTCACGGATATGAACACGGTACTGTTTTTTTGTGCCAGACGGACTTGGCAGGATAGAAATATAACTGCCAGGAACGTCAAGCGGTTCGTGAGAAAAACCGCTGTTGAATAACGGGGAAAAAGGACCTATAATAAAAAGTACGAATAATTATTTGTACCGTACAGGGATATGCCCCGGCAAATTTTGCATGAACCAGTATTTAAAAGACAGGAGAAAATGATATGAATCACAACCGTATGTTAAAAGGAATTATAATTGCAATGGCCGCCATTATCTGCATTCTGGCAGGAGTAATCGCGGGAATGTTTATTAGTCCAAAACGAACGGAAACCGCACAGGAATCTGTCAGGGAAACGACTGTGCAGGATGAAAAAGAAAGTGAAACAGATATAAAAGAGCAGGAAGAAAATACGCAGTCAGAAGATGTGCAGCTTCCAAAGAAGTCCGGCGGAAAATATTATGGTGCGCTGCAGGTGAAAGGAACTGATTTATGTGACAGCAAAGGAAATCCGGTACAGCTTCGCGGTGTCAGTACCCACGGGCTTTCGTGGTTTCCGCAGTATGTCAATGAAAAGCTGGTAAAAGAGCTGCATGAAAACTGGAATGCCAATGTCATAAGGCTTGCCATGTATACGGAAGAGGGCGGCGGATACTGTACGGATGGAAATAAAAAGGAACTGAAAAAACTGATTGACGACGGTGTGGCATATGCTGCGGCAGAGGATATGTACGTCATCATTGACTGGCATATTTTATCGGATAACAACCCGAATACCAATAAAGCCGAAGCAAAGAAATTTTTTAAGGAAATGTCGGAAAAATATGCCGGAAACGACAACGTGATTTATGAAATCTGCAACGAACCGAACGGCGGCACTACATGGTCTGACATTAAATCCTATGCAAATGATATTATTCCTGTTATTCGGAAAAATGATAAAAACGCCGTAATCCTGGTGGGGACACCGAACTGGAGCCAGTATGTAAATGAAGCGGCTGCAGATCCAATTGAAAAGCAGGAAAATATTATGTACACGCTGCATTTTTACGCGGCAACCCATAAGGATGAACTGCGGAATACCTTAAAAGAAGCCCGGGAAGCGGGACTTCCGGTTTTTGTATCCGAATACGGCATCTGCGGGGCAGACGGAAACGGAATGGTGGATATTGAACAGGCAAATGAATGGGCAAAGCTTCTGGATTCTTATCATATCAGTTATGTGGCATGGAATCTTGCCAACAAGGACGAAGCTTCCTCCATGTTTCTGCCTTCCTGCACAAAAACAAGCGGTTTTACCAAAGAGGATTTAAGCGCGGAAGGCAGATGGGTTTATGCGATGCTGACCGGCGACCGGAAGGCGATGAAAGAAGAACCGGAGCAGAACACTTGTGGAATAAAATCCGTAACCACAGATGACAGAGACTTAAAAGCCGCCGTTTCCCTTTCGGGAAACTGGGAAAGTGACGGCAAAAAGGTTTACCAGTACCGTCTCGAAATTACCAATAAATCCGCGGACGCAAAAGACGGCTGGAAGGTGGAAATTGAGTTTGATGACGGGGTGGAATTAGAGGACAACTGGAATGGAACATTCAAAATACAAGGAAAGAAACTCATAATTACACCGAAGGATTATAATAAAAAAATAGATGGAAATGGAAAGGCAGGGGATATCGGGTTTAGTGTACAGGTAAAATAGGAAAACTATTCCTTATGTATGGCTGTTGCCGCAGACTTTACACTATTTATATAATCTGCTATAATAGAGCTTAGATTATATAAGCGGAAATGGGGGAATGGAAGTGACGCACAAAGAGAAGGCAAATGAACTGCTGCAGCAGAAATATCACTGTTCGCAGGCATTGTTTGGGGCGTTTGCAGAAGACTTTGGTCTGGATGGCAGGCTGGCATTTAAGCTTAGTACCTGTTTTGGTGCAGGGATGCGTAAAGGGGAAACTTGTGGCTGTGTGACAGCCGGAATTATGATCCTTGGCCTGGCATTTGGATTCTATGATGCCCAGGACCGCGAGCTGGAAATGTACGGAAACCATAAGACGCGGGAATTTATGGATCGTTTCCGGGAAAAAATGGGAGGAAGTAATCTCTGCAGGGACATTTTACAGCAGGATTTTGCCACACAGGAAGGACAGGAGATTATAAAACAGGCGGGGCTGGTTTTAAAAAGATGTCCAAGACCACTTGAAGCCAGCATTGACATCATTGAAGACATGTTAAAAGAACATGAAGTAGAAATGGAAGAAAACCGCCGGATGATGGAGGAATATAAAAAGGAAGAGCTTGCATACAGACAGGCTGTAAATCATGACAAATGTAATTCTGCGGATATTATGGAGCATGATAAAATGCAGGAAAACATGATGAAGATAAACAAACTGCACCGTTTCCGGAAAAATGTTGTAAATCTTCTTCTTTCATCCGTAAAAAAGATTGCATTTATCCAGTTTGACATTCGCGGTTTTAAAATAATAAACGACCTTTACGGTGAACGGTTTGGGGATGAAATATTATATTACGGATAAGCTGGGTGAAATCTGTAATGAAAACCAGTATTTTGTTAATTTAAGAAGTGACGTATTTATGATTGTGACGGAATACACCGGGCAGAATGCGCTGGAGGAGTTTATCCACCGGGTCGATGATGTAATTTCCAGTTTTAAAGACACAGAGCTTCATTTCGTCTACGGGGTTTACACGGTGGAAGACCGTGACATGGAGCTTCGCCAGATGGAAGACCGGGCGGCAATGGCAAGAAAAGCTGCCAAAAAAAATCTTGTAACCAGTATTCTCTTTTACAAAGAACAATTCAAGGAGCTGCTATATACCAGAAAATTCATAGAAGAAAGCATGAAAACCGCAGTTACGGAACGGCAGTTTCAGATGTATTTACAGCCGAAATACAGTATTGCCAGAAACGGTATTGTGGGTGCGGAAGCCCTTGTGCGCTGGATTCACCCGGAGCGCGGCATGATTTATCCAAACGAATTCATTCCAGTCATTGAAGAAAACGGTTTTATCCGCAACGTGGATTATTACATATGGGAGGAAGCGGCGAATTTTATCCGCAAATGCGAAAGGCACGGGATTACCGACTGCCCGGTTTCGGTTAATGTATCAAGGGTTCATTTACAGGATAATGAATGCCGGAAGGTGCTGGAAGATATTATTAGAAAAACAGGGATTAAAAGGTCGCTTCTGGAGCTGGAAATTACAGAAACAGTCAATGACCAGCAGATCAGCCAGAAGGCACATGAGTTAAAAGAAGAAGGTTTTAAACTTCTGATGGATGATTTTGGAAGTGGTTATTCATCCTTGAATATCCTGCTGGAAACACCGTTTGATGTGTTAAAGCTTGACAAAAAATTTATCGAAAATATGATGGTGTCTGAACGTGGCAGGCTGATTCTGGAGCAGGTGGTCAGCATGGCTGAAAAACTTGGACTTGGACTTCTGGCGGAGGGCGTCGAAACAAAAGAACAGGTCGAGGTGTTAAGGAATATCGGCTGTGACTTTGTGCAGGGTTATTATTATGCAAAACCAATGCCGGAAGAGGTTTTTTTCCAGATGCTTCTTAAAGACAGGAACAGATCCGCTGTATAATACACCAGCCGGTTTGTCTGAATGTCAGAGATACTGGTTTGTTCCGTGGTTTTCAGGAAAGGATAATAAATATTATGAAGCAAAAATGGATAACGATTCTGCAGGTAATTCTTTTGGGTATTCTTTTGGCTGCATGCGGCTTTGGACAAAAAGAAGACAGTAAAAACCGGCAGACAGACACACAAGCGGTTACTGAAAACGTAACCCGGGGGCCGGACATACAGGAAACCGAAAGCACGGCAGAAGGGGATACAGAAAGTATAAACACCGTCTGTGCAGAAGGCACGACAGTGGAAACCAGATTTCCCGTACCAAACGGGTATAAAAGGATACTCTGCAAAGGGGATTCTTTTGGAAATTTTCTCCGTACATATCCTCTTTTGCCGGATGGCGAACCGGTGTATCTGTATGACGGAAGAAAAAAAGGAAACCAGAACAGCCATGTGGCTGTGTTTGACATGGAACTGGCGGAGGGGGACCTGCAGCAGTGTGCGGATTCCGTGCTCCGGCTGTATGCGGAATATTTTTACCAGACCAAGCAATATTCCCGTATGAATTTTCATCTGACGAACGGATTTATACTGTCCTTTGAAGAGTGGAGGAAAGGGAAGCGTGTAAGGGTTGACGGAAACCGTACCAGTTGGGTGAGTGCGGCCACTGTATCGGATTCCAGGGAGGTTTTTGACGGATATCTGAGCTTTCTGTTCAGCTATGCAGGGACGCTTTCCATGGAAAAAGAGTGTGAGCCCGGGGAACTGAAAAAAATAGCCCCGGGGGATGTTTTTTTGTATTCTGCCAGTCCGGGACATGTGGTTCTCGTACTGGATGTGTGTGAAGATGATGAAGGAAACCGTGCATTTTTACTGGGACAGGGATATATGCCGGCGCAGCAGTTCCATGTTCTGAAAAATCCGGCGCACGAAAATGACCCGTGGTATTATATAAACGAGCTGGATTATCCGTTTTCCACACCGGAATATACATTTGAAGAGGGAAGTTTCAGGCAGCCGTCTTATTAGCGTTTTTAATAGTTACCAATTATTTTAAATATACAGTACGGGAAAAGGAGGTAAAAATATAAAATGAAAAAAAATGTTAAAGAATCCATGCTGCTCATGAATCTTGTAATTGTGGTTGTTGTAGCTTCTGTACTTGGGATAATTGCCGTTGTTGCAATCAGAAGCAGTTCATTCAAGGCGATCGCGGAATATGATGATGCAATGCACAATGGATACAATACGGAAATTAAATCCGAGGTTCAGACCGTGCTTGCTGTTTTGCAGGAGGAATATGACAGTGTCGGGAAGAATGGAATCACAGAAGAAAAGGCAAAGGAAGAGGCAAAGGAAATTGTAAGGGCGATGCGCTACCGTGACGACGGAAGCGGATATTTCTGGATTGACGATAAGGACTATAATCTTATTATGCACCCGATTCTTGCCGAGCAGGAAGGGAATAACCGGCATGACCTGAAAGACCAGAATGGTGTGATGATTATTCAGGAAATCATGAAGGTATCGGACCAGGGCGGCGGATATAATGAATTTTATTTTACCAAATCAGACGGAGTGACGGTTGCGCCGAAGATTGCGTATTCCCAGATGTTTGAGCCATGGGGCTGGGTGGTGTCCACAGGAAACTATGTTGATGACATGGAAGCAGAGATGGAACAGGTAAAGTCCGGTATACAAACACAGTTTAAGGGAATGCTTACCGGCATTCTGACTGCGGTTCTCATAGTTATGATTTTTTCAATGATAATAGCAAATATTTTTGGCAACCGGATACAAAAACCGCTTGCGAAGATTCAGGGACTTGCGCGCAGGATGTCTGAGGGAGACCTGACAACACCGGTTGAAGTGAAAACAAACAATGAACTGGGGATTACGGCAGATGCACTGAATGAAGCACAGCGTAATATAGTGGTTCTGATTTCTGATATTACGGATATTACACAGAATCTTTCTGATGCGGTAAAGGTTTTTGGAAATGACTTTGAGCGGATGGATTCCTCTTTGCAGAATGTCACGTCCGCGATTAATGAGATTGCACAAAACAGCACCAGCCAGGCTGGGGCAACCGGTGAAGCGACAACCGGAATCGGGGATATTTCCAATGAAATTGGAAATACAGCAGAGGAAGTATTCTCCCTGAATGAAAATGTGGATATTATGCGCGAGTGTGCGGGACAGTCCAAAGCTGCCTTAAAGGATCTGATTGAGATTAACACAAAGACCAAGGAAAACATTGATTCCATGTATGAACAGACAAAGCAGACTGGAGAATCCGTGGACAAGATTTCCAATGCCGTTACACTGATTTCCGAAATCTCATCACAGACCAATCTTTTGTCATTAAACGCTTCCATTGAGGCAGCGCGTGCAGGAGAGTCTGGCAGAGGTTTTGCGGTTGTGGCAGGGGAAATCGGGCAGCTTGCCTCACAGTCTGCGGGAGCAGCAGGTGAAATTTCAAACATAATCAAGGAGCTTACAGGAAATTCTGAAAAGTCAGCCAGAATCATGCAGACAGTCGCAGAGGTATCCGACCAGCAGATGGATGTCCTGCGCCAGACACGGGAGATGTTTGTACAGCTGGAGCAGGCACTTAATGCATGCATTGATTCCCTTGGAGTGATTACCGGACATATTACGGCTGTTAATTCCGAGAAGGAAAATGTCTTGAAAAATGTAACTTCGCTGGGTGAGCTTGCGACAGACAATGCATCCTCTACACAGGAAACCTCCAGTATGGCAACGGAGCTTGAAGATACCGTGAACAAATCCAGTCTGGTGGTACATAATTTATCAGAAAGTATGGATGCGCTGCTTGCGGGCGTTCACAAATTCCGGATATGATTACCATATACTGCGCCCTGTATCCGGAAGCACAGGAGCTGATTCATATTTATGGAATGAAAAAAGAAACCGGCAGATGTCATTTCCAGACCTTTTCCAATATGGAAAAAGATGTACGGCTGGTCATAACCGGAACGGGGAATGCCGCAATGCCTGCTGTGGCAGAGCTTTCGAGCGTGTATCCGCCGGGAGAGTCCGATTTCCTTGTGAATTTCGGAAGCTGCGGTGCAAGTGGGTCTTTAAAACAGGAAATCTGTTTATGCAATAAAATTACACAGTCGGCAGATGAACGCAGTTTTTATCCGGACATTCTCTACAGACATCCGTTTCGCGAAGCGGAAATTATAACGGTAAGCAGACCGTTAAAAAACGGGGAAATCACAAAAGGCGTTCTCTGTGACATGGAGGCGGCATTTGTATACCAGTCAGGTATTTATTACTACGGTCCGCACCAGATGATATTTTTAAAAGCAGTAACCGATTACGGGCAGTGTGACCGGCAGGAATTTGAACGGATTATGAAAGTGGCAGCTCAAAACGTGGCAGAATACCTTTTGAATCTTAACAGGATTTCCGGTGAGCCTGCCCGGACATATAATTCTTCTCTGCAGGATGCAAAAGAGGATGCGGGGAAGCTTGGAGAAGAACTTTCCTGCTCTGCCACAATGCAGGCAGAATTGACCCAGCTTCTGATTTATCTGAGGCTGGCAGGAAAAGATTATGCTTCCATGATTGAAGCATATCGTAAACGGCTGCCTTGTAAAAGGCGGGAAGGAAAGAAGATACTTGAAGAACTCAGATCAGAATTATTATAATCCGGCATTTTCGCATGTCTATGTGGAAGAGAGGATATCAGGCCACTGGCGGACAAAACAGATTCTGCAGAAGCTTCCCGGTGCACATGTAATCACCATTACTCATTATAAGGATATTTTTAACCGGAAAGGCCAGAGTTCACAGCGGCAGCGCCAGTCACAAAACCTGGTTCTTGCAGCAAAGGAAGCCCCTTTCTTTTATGAAGGCTCACCCCTCTGCCAGAGTTTTGGCAACGAAAATTTTTATTATTGTTCCACCATCAGAAACTGTGTCTATGACTGCAGTTACTGCTATTTAAAGGGGATGTACCCATCGGGACATATGGTGGTTTTTGTAAATCTGGAGGATTATTTTAAAGCATTAGGACAGATGCTTTCTGAAAAATCCGTTTATCTGTGCGTGTCCTATGACTCTGACCTTCTGGCAGTGGAGGCACTGACGGGATATGTTAAATGCTGGATAAATTTTGCTATAAAACATCAAAAGTTAAAACTGGAAATAAGAACAAAGAGCGCAAATCTGCATATGTGGGACATGAAATGTACAGAAAATGTAATATACGCATTTACCCTTTCCCCGCAGCAGCTTATCTGTTTAAGCGAAAAGAAAACCCCGTCTGAAGAAGCAAGGATTGCATGTATTATAAAAGGACTGGAAAAAGGTTTTCCAGTCAGACTGTGCTTTGATCCCCTGCTGTATCTGCCGGACTGGAAAAAGGCGTATACCCTGCTGCTTTCGCACCTGGATGCTGCGCTGTGGGATGCGGGAAAGTGCATGAATGATTTTACGGATGTAAGCGTTGGAACATTCCGGATTTCAAAAGATTATTTAAAAAATATGAGGCGGCAGAATCCGGATTCGGTAGTGGTGCAGTTTCCGTTTGTAACAGAGGGGGGAGTGTGCCAGTATCCCGAAAAGCTGCTGGATGAAATGGAAGACTTTATGATTACAGAACTGGCGAAACGTATGGACAGGGAGAAAATTTATCATGAATAAACCATGCAGGACCTGCCTGCATGGTTTATTATTTTTCAGGCTTCTTTCTGCAGATTTTTGTGCGCAGTGGAAAGCATCAGCTTTATCCGGTTAAGCTGGTTGACTTCTGACGCACCAGGATCATAGTCAATTGCAACAATGTTTGCGCCGGAATATTCATTCCGGATTGCCTTAATTACGCCTTTTCCGACAATATGGTTCGGCAGACACGCAAACGGCTGGGCACAGACAATATTGTTGACGCCCTGGTTAATCAGTTCTAACATTTCCGCGGTTAAAAACCATCCTTCACCGGTCTGGTTGCCGCAGGAAACGATATGTTCTGACTGTGCGGCAAGATCCGTGATATAAGAAGTCGGCTCAAAGCGTTTGCTTCTGGCAAGCTCGGCCCTTGCGTCCTTGCGCAGCCATTCCAGGAATTTAATTACCATATTATTGATACGCCTTGATTTTTCGGTTGAACCCAGGTGTTCGGTCTTAAAGTTCTGGTTATAGCAGCAGTATAACAGAAAGTCAGCAAGATCCGGTACAACCGCCTCTGCACCCTCGGTTTCCAGAAGATCCACAATATGGTTGTTGGCAGCCGGAAGGAACTTCACAAGGATTTCCCCGACCACGCCGACACGCGGTTTCTTTTCATCTGTAATTGGCAGATTGTCGAATTCCCTAATGATCTGCCGGCACATCCACCGGTATTTGCGGTGGGACAGCATCTTTGGGGAGGACAAAAACTGCTGGACACGTTTTTTCCATTTTTTATGCAGCGCGTTGGCGGAACCTGCAATTTTTTCGTAAGGCCGCACACGGTACAGGCAGCGCATAAAGATATCGCCGAACATAAGGGCATACAGTCCGTGCTGGAGCAGTCCCGGTGTCAGTT
>CAYNOE010000063.1:0-13274 GCA_964398745.1 uncultured Lachnobacterium sp. | reverse complement strand
TATACTCTTTATTGACTGGAGGAATGCATTTATGGAAGAATATATTTTAGAGCATTACAGAAAGCCGGGAACCTATACATATGCCGGTGCCTATTTCGATTATTTTCGTACCCTGCCGGATGATGTTTCCGTGCTTGGCAGGCTGGTATGTGCGCAGGTAATTCACCGGGTAACATTAAAAGAAGGAAACACCAATGCAAACGCAAATCTTTTATATGGGGATATGAACCGTTATCCGTGGTACAGAATGCGGTGCGAGGATGATGTGTTTCTGACAGCTGCGGCACTAACAGCGGAACTGTTCCGGCTGGATGAGCGGGGATTCGTGGCGGACAGAAAGACAGAGAATAAGCTTGTGGTAACATGCCGTTATGTGTCTGTACTTATGAGTGCAATTTTAAAAGCAAAAGGGATTCCTGCGAGAAGCCGTGCCGGGTTTGCGCCTTATTTCAAACAGGGTGTCAGCATGGACCACTGGATTAATCAGTATTACAGTGAAAAAGAAGAACGGTGGATTACGTTTGACGCAGATGGGTTTTATGAGGAGAACGGTATGCCGCTTTCACAGTATGACATCCCGCAGGACAGCTTCGACTGGGCTGCGGAGGCTTATCTTGCCGTCAGGAGCGGGAAAACGGATGGGAAACAGTATCTGTATGCGGATGGACTGGGGACATGTTCGCTTCCTGCATTAGTCCGTTATCTGGTTTATGATTTTCATGCGCTTATGAATCATGAACTGACCTATACATTTCTGCCTGCTTATCTGGACGGAAGGCTTGACAGACTGACGGAACAGGAATTACAGGAACTGGATAAACTGGCAGAGCTGCTTTTAGAACCGGACAGGAATTTTGATAAGCTCTGTAAGTTCTGGAATACGGAAAGAAAATTCAGAATTATTCACAGTCCCCTTGTGGGGGCTGCCGATACAGACAAACTGATTTAGGAGAAACTGTATGGACTGGGTGAAAATGGTAGAGGCTGCACTTGAGTACATTGAAAAAAATATTATAGGGGATTTGTCAGTCGGCAAAATAGCGCAGGAAATGAACATTTCCCCGTTTTATTTTCAGAAAGGTTTTTCCATGCTGTGCGGGTATACCATAGGGGAATATATTAGAATGAGGCAGTTATCGCTGGCAGGCAGCGAACTGCTTGCATCGGATATTAAGGTGATGGAGCTTGCGGCAAAATACGGCTATGAGTCGCCGGACAGCTTCACAAAGGCATTTACACGTTTTCATGGAAGCACCCCGACGGATGTACGGAAGAACGGTGCATCCCTGAAATCTTTTGCACCGCTGCACATCAGGCTGTCACTGGACGGAGGAACCATAATGGAATACCGTATTGAGGAAAAACCTTCATTTAAAGTAATGGGTATATCAGAAATTTTTTCTTATGAAGCGGCAGACACAGATGTTCCCAGATACTGGGATAAGTTTCATGTGCATGCAGAGGCAAAAGCTGTACTTGGAATGTATGGAATCTGCCTTGATGAGGAAATGTCGGGAAACCGGTTCAGGTATATGATTGCGGATGATTTTCAGGCGGAAGCTGCAGCCGGAAAAAATCTGGAGGAATATATCATTCCCTCCCATACATGGGCGGTTTTTCCGTGCAGGGGAGCAATGCCGTCCGCCATACAGGAAGTCAACCGGAGAATTTTCTCCGAATGGCTTCCGGCAGGGCAGTACGGGATAGCCGGAGGCTATAACATTGAATATTACAGCAATCCTGCGGATTATAAAGACGGTACGCAGGATTTGAAATATTATGCGGAAGTATGGATTCCGGTAAAAGAAAAGTAAAAAACATTAAATCCTTTTTAACGAACATTCTCCCTGCTTTTCCAGATTCACGGCATGATACGCCAGGTCTCCCGGTGTAATAAACATGGCTTCCAGCGGCAGGTCACATTTCACTAATTCCAGAAAATATTTAAGCTTTGAGAGAAACTTTTCTGCTGCGGAAACAGTCTGGGAAAACTTTGCGGAGACATTTTCATCCGGTAAGGTATTATCCGTGTCCGGCAGAGCTTCAGACCGGCACAGGGCTTCATACAGTATTTGCGCAAGCTGCTCTGCATTTTCCAGTGCAGGTGTGTTTTCATCTTCCGGTAAAGCAGTATCGTTTGTAAATGAATCCGTATTTAAATTTTCAGGGGATAAGGAATCAGACAGCCTGAGAGTTCTGTCTGTTTCGTCAGTCAGGCGTCCTTCCCAGATACAGCCGTCTTCAATCTGAATCCGGTAGTCTTTCCCGCAGTCATAAAACACATTATATACAAATTCGGAACATACCATTGCCTGGTCTGTGTGGTGCAAAAGGACATGCTGAATCATCTCATCAAGCATAAAGCCGCATACAGTCAGAATTTTATTACTGATGTGCAGGACATCATAGGTTGAAGGAATGCGTTTGTAAATAAGCATGCCTGCAAGAATAAACAGGTCAGGGTAATCATATCTGACGCCGGCATTTAAATACGCATCTGCAGAGGCAATTAAAGGCGCCGGGTCCATTTCAGGAACAAGACGCATGACATAAATTCCTTCTCCTTCTGAAACATCCACTTTGTCCACGCTGACGCCCCGTGCGCCAAGTTCCACAATGGAATCTTCGGAGTATGCCATTGCAGCGTGGCTGACATCAGACTGGGTAAACCATGCGATTGCCCGGCTGAGCCAGTCATCCTCCGCCTTAAAAAGAATAATGTCCCCTTTAGTAAGTTTTTTGTTCATAAGAATCCTCCTTTGTTTTGACAGGCAGCATCACAGAAGCATGAAACTGGCTGTCATCATATTGAAATTTCAGTATACCATTATATTTACTGACAATTTTTTTCACAGAGGCAGTGCCGATACCTTTCTGCCCGTTTTTGGAAGAAATAAAATCTTCCTCTTCTTTATGTATCTGTCCGGAATAAGAATTATCCAGTGTAATAATAAGCATTCCCTGAAACTGTGTGATCCGAAGGCGCACATATTTATCAGGAACCATCCTGCGAATACATGCCTCGATTGCATTTTCCATAAGATTGCCGAACAGGACAACGGCATCTGTGTCTGAAAGAATAGATTCCGACGGATAGTCCGCAGCTGCAGAAAATGTAATATTATTTTTCTGCGCCATGTCTGCATAGTAGACAAGCAGGGCATTCACAGCGGAATTTTCGCAGTAAAGCAGGGGGGTGTCTGCCGGCACTGTGGACATATAGTTATTTAAATAATTTAAAAGTCCTTCCTGGTTATTGCATAATGCAAAAGACTGAATTACAGCAAGACTCTGCTTGAAATCGTGTTTTGCCCGGCGGGCGTCTTCAATTCGTTCTTTTAAATTTTCGTACTGTAAAAACTGCATGGAAAGCTGGTAGTTTTCCGATTTAAGCTCTGAGTTTGCATTGATTTCATACAAAAAACGCATAATCAGCCAGGTGGAAAATAAGGCACCGAAATTAAAAAATACAGCAAACAATACATTATTTTCAGTTGCAGAAAATGCAGTAATTCCACCGTTTGCATACAGATTATAGTAGTATGACAAACAGAAAGTTGCAGGAAGCATCCAGAGGAATTTCCAGCAGCTGTTGTTTTCAGGAAAGCTGATCAAAGGCTGCAGGTCATGCATCATTTTATAAACAACAGGATAGCTTATCAGATAACACAGTCCCAGTATTGCAGTGGACGGCAGGGAATATGGATGACCGGTAATTCCCGCAAGCCGGTGATAGGCAAAGTGGCTGAAAATAACCACAATAAAGCTGGTGTAATTTAAAATGGTAAGCAGAACAAACAGCAGCTTGGAAACCTGTGATTTTACGGAAATTATGTAAAAACCGAGATACAGTATCATCCATAAAACAGTAAAAAATGCAGCGGCAGCAGGACTGCTTTGTGAAAGAATACGGCTTAATGCAAGCAGCAGATAAAGTATTATAATACATAAAGCAAGTTTCTTTTTTGAAAAGCGGAGAAAATCCTTAAATGGTACCAGGGCAAGAAACAGGTTTGGGATTATATCCACTAATTCATAAATACATATTTCAAAAAATGCCGTAATATTCATATGTCCTGCATCCTCACTTTTTTAAATAAAAATTCGGAGTAGGTTTTTAAAATTCTGGCCTGCTGCTTTCTGGAAAGGGGGATCCGTTCCTTGCTGTTCATAACAAAGGTCAAATCATCCATATGGTCAATGCAGTTCATATTAATGATACAGCCTCTGTAACACGGAAGAAACTCAGAATAAGGTTCCAGCATCCGGCTTAAGCTGCTAAATGGCATGCGTGAACGCTGGAGTCCAAGATTCATGGTGTGTATCTGTACATAATGTCCTGAAATATCACAGTAAATAATATCATTTAATGGTATTTTAATCTGTTCATAACCGTTTTTAATCTGTATAAAGTGCTGTTCTTTTATTTTTTTTAAATCTACCAGAGACATGGTTTCAGAAAAATCTTCATAGGAAATGGGCTTTACCAGATAGCCGGAAGCACGTATTTTATAGCTGTCAACGGCAAAATCCCTGCTTGCTGTGGTAAAAATAATAATTACCGCCTGGTCAAGTTTACGGATGGCAAAGGCGGTATCAAGTCCTGATATTCCGTTCATGTAGTAGTCAATAAAAATAAAATCAAATAAATCCTGTTTAAAATTATATAAAAGTTTTTCCCCGTCTGGAAATATATGTATGGAAAGGGGCATATTGATGCAGTGACATGAAAAGTACGTTTTTATATATTTTGAAATAAGTTCTGCATCCGCTTCCAGGTCATCTATAATTGCTATTTTCATTTGTAAGAGCTCCTTTAAATATTCTAATTATATTATAAACGAGGTCTATATGTTTATCAAACATTATTGATGACGCAAACTACATCTGTAACAGGCAGAAATATCTGTGCAGAGTTGAAACACTGTGTGCCATAAAATACCAGATTTTGCCGTTTGACGACATTTTAATACCGCTTAAAGCCAATGTGTTGTTTTTATTACAGTTTTACATTATACATAAAATAATACACATTCATCCAGGATATTTTCAGGAAGATGATCTTTCATACATAAAGGGGGAAGCATATGCCGAAACGAATTTTACACAGCACACCAAAACAGGACGGCTTCCGTATGCCGGGGGAATTTGAACCGCAGGAAAAAATCTATATGCTCTGGCCGCAGCGTCCGGACAACTGGAGAAACGGCGCAAAACCTGCACAGAAGGCATTTGCAGAGGTGGCAAAAGCTATCCGGAGGTTTGAACCGGTAACGGTTCTGGCATCCCCGGAACAGTTTTCCAACTGCAGGAATACGCTTCCGCCGGAAATTACGGTGCTGGAAATGACCAGCAATGATGCATGGGTCAGAGACTGCGGTCCTACCTTTCTTGTAAATGATAAGGGAAGTCTCCGGGCATGCGACTGGAAATTTAACGCATGGGGAGGGCTGACAGACGGGCTGTATTTTCCCTGGGACCAGGACGATCTTGTGGCAAGGAAAATCTGTGAACTGGAACATGCAGATTCCTACCGCACGGAGGATTTTGTACTGGAAGGAGGCTCCATTCATGTGGACGGCGAAGGAACTGTAATGACAACGGAAATGTGTCTGCTGAGCGCAGGACGCAATCCTTCCATGTCAAAAAAACAGATTGGAAAAAAATTAAAGAATTATCTAAACTGCGATAAAGTTCTCTGGATTCCGAACGGAATTGACAAAAAAGAAACCAACGGACATGTGGATGATATTGCATGTTTTATCCGTCCCGGTGAAGCAGCATGTATTTACACAGAAAATAAAAAACATCCGTTTTACGCTGTTTCGCAGGAAGTATACCGTACTCTGTCAGGTATGACAGATGCAAAGGGAAGAAAATTAAAAGTCCACAAAATCTGCTGCACCAAACATCCGGTTAAAATGAAAAAACAATTCTGTATTGACCAGGTGGAAGGTTCCAAACCGAGAAAAAAGGGGGAACTTTGTATTGCATCCTATCTGAATTTTCTGATTGTAAACGGAGGCGTAATCGTACCGCAGTATGATGATGAAAATGATAAAAAAGCACTGAAACAGATACAGAAACTGTTCCCTGACCGCAGGGCGGTTGGTGTTTATACAAAAGAAATAGTTTATGGCGGTGGAAATATCCACTGTATTACCCAGCAGGTACCAAAGGTAAGGACAACAGCAAATTGATTTGAAGGAGGACTTTATGCAGAAAAAATTAAAGTTTGCAAAACCAACAACTGAACAGCTGAACACGTTTTATGAAGAAAAAATGGGCAGCACGGCCCCTGAAAACAAAGAGTATGTATGCATGGAACCAAATCCGTTCCGGGCGGTGGCAGAATATGAAGAAATGGGAGGCGTGGTTTTTTCATATATTGGAACGAGGGAACCGGAAGATAAACACAAACAGCTGCCTCCGGGGGGCGAACGGACATTTGGCGTGCCTAATGAACTGATTGTACTGACACAGCAGAATGATTCGGATAAACCGGTACATACGTTTATATTCTGTGATGATGAAAAACAGCTGGATCCGATTAATGCGTCCTTACAGAAGACCGCTGACGAAATGGGAGTTGCATTCAATCCTGACCATGTGCACCTGATTCCATGGGACACCGATACCTACTGGACACGGGATTTTTCCCCGTGGTGGCTGTACAATGAAACAACCGGCGAGTACGGAATAGCCAAACACATATATACTTCCCTGGGCGGCGGCACGGTAGGACTGGTGGAAGGCTCGGAAAATGCGGCAGCAACCGGCGGTACGGGTATTTTCCGCGGAAATGATGATTATGGGGCAGTAAAACTTGCTGACTTTTTAAACGCTCCGATCCGTCAGTGGAATAATGCCAGATGGCATGGCCAGCCAAACAAAGAAATGATTCCTGAAAACAGATGGTTTTTTACAGGAATGCTCCATGTGGGCGGAAATTATATGTGTACGACAGACGGCAGGATTGCTTCTTCCTATCTGGTTGCAACACAGAATGAAATGCCGTCAGATGAATACTGTGATGGAAATATTACAACAGATTCCATAGACAGGCGAATGAAATATATTATGGAACAGTCAAACCGTTTCCTTGGAGCACAGCGTTATTATGCACTGGTTGACCCGACAGGGACATATATCGGACATATTGACTGCTGGGGAAAATTTTTATCGGATAATACGCTGCTTCTTGCAAAAACCAGTGACGCAGCGATTAATGAAGGATTATCTAAGATAGAAGAGTTTTTAAAAAGATGTTATGACGCTGACGGAAGTGGCATTGCGCTTACCGTAAAACGTGTGGAATGCCCTGATATTTATGTCCCGGACGGTGGGGCAGAGTGTGCAACCACGGCTCCGTATACCAACAGCCTGATTCTTAATGACTGCGTTTATGTTCCGATTGCCGATGAAAAATATGAAGAGGAGAATAAGGCCGCTTTAAAAGCATATGAAGAAGCTTATTCCGGAAAATATAAAATTTACGGTATTCGCGGCAAAAAGGAAACCCCGTGGCTTGGAACAGATGCGCTGCACTGCAGGACAAATGCAATTCCAAGGAAAGTGGTAGACAACTGGCTGAAAAGCCAGGGACTGGACAGGGAAAAAACGGGAAAACCGGTAATCCGGCCAATAACAGATAATAAGTAACAAATAAACATATGCAAACTACATAAAAAGGAGAAAATCACATGAAAATTGAAAAGAGTTTTGGAGAATGGCTTCCGCAGAACCGCGGGATGGTTGCAGACTGGGTAAACAATCTGATTGACTGCATGAATGAAGAACCTGAACCGGAGGAGAATCTGAAAAGTGTTGCTGTTAAAAAGGCATCCCGCAAAATGGGACATAAAAAAATGGTCACATATAAGAACCGGGAAGTTCTTGAATTTAAACAGATGGTGATGGAAGACCCTGCACTTCGTCTTCTTGCAGAACAGATGATTGAACAGGGCTATGCATATGACCCGGAATCTGCCGGTGTATTAAATAAAAGTAAAAAAGGCTGGCTGTGCGATGCAGCAGTCGAGGAACTTGCACTTGATGAGTACCAAATAGACATAAATGACGAACATTTCGGGTTTAAATCATGGAATGATTTTTTTACCAGACAGTTTAAACCGGGGATGCGTGAAGTTGCATTTCCAGACGATCCATATGTAATTGTGAACGCTTGTGAATCCGCTGCATACCGTATTGCTGACCATGTGGAACCGGATACAAAATTCTGGCTGAAAGAACAGCCGTATGCCCTTGATTATATGCTGGACCACCATGAATATACCAGCCGCTTTGTGGGCGGTACGGTATACCAGGCGTTTTTAAGCGCCACGCATTACCACTGCTGGCATGCCCCGGTTGACGGAACAATTGCAGATGTAAAATTAATTCCGGGCACCTACTATGCTGAAGTTAATGAATTTCCATATGATGATGCCGGTCCGAATAACTCGCAGGCCTATATTACCCATGTGGCAGCGCGTGCAATCATTATGATAGAGGCAGACAATAAGGATATTGGAATGGTATGCTTTATGCCTGTCGGCATGAGTGAAGTGTCTTCCTGCGATGTGGCAGTGAAAAAAGGGGATAAAGTAAAAAAAGGAGACTCCCTGGGAAGATTCCTCTTTGGCGGTTCCACACACTGCCTGATTTTTGAACCGGATGTAATTGAGGAATTTGTAGATGATGCCAAGCCGGCTCCCGATTTTAATAATTCCAAAATTCAGAAAGTCTGCAGCAGATTAGCCACTGCCGGAAAAAAGGGAAACAATTAAGAAATAGTATCACAAGGAGGAAAGGCAAATGCGAAGCATTTCTTAAAATGCCTTCCGACGCATGCCGCTGAGCGTAGTGAAGGGGCGATACCAAAAGGAGGAAGACTATGTGTACAAGTATTGCATGCGGTAAAAAAGCATCAGAGGGCGGTGTGGTACTGATTGCCAGAAACGAGGATTATCCGGAAAACAACTGGAATAAATACATGAAATTCCGGAAATACCCGCTTTATACCAGGGGACAGGACAAATGGCAGCTTGGGAATGGTCTGACAGTCCCGACTCCGGAGAACTGCTTTTCCTACTGCTCCATGCCGGACGCGCAGGGGGCAGAGGAAGCCGTCTGTGATATTGGAGATCATTTTCTGTTTGAAGCAAGGGGAATCAATGAAAAAGATGTCGCGGTTACGGCAACAAATTCCATGCAGGCAAATGAAAAAGCCCTGGCAGCAGATCCGTTTCTTCCGTCTTCCGGTATAGAAGAATCTGTGATTGCCACACTTTTGCTGCCGCAGGCAGTAAATGCCCGGCATGCCGTCCGGTTACTGGGGCAGTATGTGACAGAATATGGCGCCACTGAGGCAAACGGTGTTCTGATGGCGGATGAGAACGAAGCATGGTATTTTGAAATTGGTTCCCGCCGGCACTGGATTGCCGTGCGGATTCCGGATGATAAATATCTGGTAGTTTCAAACAGTATGCGGATACATGATGTGGACCTGACGGACACGGAACATGTGTTATCTTCTGACGGTCTGTATGATTTTGTTATTGAACATGGTCTGCTTGAGAAACCAAAACAAAGTAAGTTTGATTTTGCCACGGCATTTGGCCAGCAGGAAAAATCTGAATCCGGGCAGATGGACAAGTATTATAACACAGACCGAATCTGGCTGGCGCAAAATATTCTTTCACCGTCACAAAAACCGGACATAAGGCAGGACACTTATGAACTGTTTCTGGCGCCGGATGAACCCATTACACCTGCACATGTCATGGAAGTGCTGCGCAGTACCTTTAAAGGAACACCGCTGGAACATGAACCTGATGCCACCCGGCCAATCGGCGTGGTACGAACCCTGCAGAGCCATATTATGACAGTGGACGGCAGACTCCCCGCCGGACTTAAGGGCGTTATCTGGCAGGCTTTGGGCAGCCCGCTTAGCAGTGTTTATGTACCGTTTTATGCACTGGCGGATGAAATTCCGGATTCGTATGCATTGGGTGATTCCACTTCCTTTACTGAGAAAAGCATATGGTGGATCTGGCGCGGGCTGTTTGCCCTGGCAGACCAGATGGATGAGCAGAATAAGTCTGATGGGCTGTTAACTTTCTGTAAAAACTGGGAAAATTATTTTATTGAATCCCAAAAAGCCATGAACGAAGTTTTAGAACAGTTTTCACAACCGGATGCTTCTGACGCGAAGTTAATGGCAAAGACTTACAGCACAAATAATCTGCGTTTAATGGCAGATGCTGCCATGCAGAAATATGAATTAATGATGGCTGAACTTTCCGGAAGACAAAAAGACAGGTAGCCGGAAATATGGCAAAATAAAGGATAAGAGAAGGGAGAAAAATTATAAAAATAAGAGTATGCAGAACTGTATTCTGTAAAGATACTGGATAATAATAAGCAGGCACCGCTTAGTAGGATTGTTCAGGGAATATACTGGTGCATGGAACAACACGGAATACTTATGGTTGCTGCAGGTGCAAACCGTGTGACAGATAATGGAGTATCCAAAAATGGAATTGTGGATTTGGACTATGCGCTTAACATTTACGAAAATTTTGCCGATACATATATTGGAAATGGAAATCTGACATACTGTATTAAAAATTATTAAGCTGGCGTTTAGGTACAAGAGAGGTAAATGAGAAAATGAAAATCTGGAAACAGATAATATTATTTGCCGTTTTGTGTGTGGCTGGAAGTTTTATGGTGCCGGCCACCTGTCAGGCGCAGACCGTCATGGCACAGCAGACTGGAGTACCTGAGGTTGTTTCGTCCGGTAAGTGCGGAAAGAATGTAAGTTACAGACTGTGTAAAACGGGGAAGGATTCATATACCCTGCGGCTGGAGGGGACTGGGAAAACGGATGATTTCCTTGGGAATATATCCATTAATTTCCAGTATGAAAGACCATGGGATGGTACGGACGGGGACACGGCATTACTGGTGGAAAACCATGTAACCCGTATAGAGGTCGGGGAAGGAATTACCAGTATTGGTTCTGCGGCATTCGCCGACTGCTGGAATCCCGGACTGGAGGTTTCCCTCCCATCCACATTAAAGGAAATTGGAGATTATGCGTTTTTTTGCTGCAAGATGGGGAAAGTGGATCTCCCGGACGGTCTGGAGGTAATAGGGGATCATACATTCCGCAGTTGTGTCATGCATGAAATAAACATTCCGGACAGTGTAAAGGAAATAGGAAAAGATGCATTTGCCGATTGTGGTTACATAAAACAGATAAAACTTCCGGCCAGCCTGACCCGGCTGGGGAAAGGCGCATTTTCGGAAATGAAAAGCCTGCAGGAACTGGACAACTGGAATGACAGGATAACAGAGATACCGGAATCCCTGCTCTGCGGAACCGCTATTAAAACATTTACAGTTCCGGATGTGGTCACAAAAATAGGAAGGAATGCGTTTGGTGGCTGCCGGGAACTGACAGGGATATACTGGAACGGCAGGGTAAGGGAAATCGGTGACCTGGCATTTCAGTCTTCCGGCCTTGTCAGTATGGTAATTCCGGATACGGTTGGGCAGGTTGGGGAACAGGTATTTTATGACTGCAGAAATTTAAGGGAAATAACCCTCGGGAAAAACCAGAAAGGAACACTGGGGATTTCCAGTTTTAACCAGTGTATTACTCTGCGGAAAATAGAAATCCCGGACGGGATTACGGGGATTGGGCATTCTGCATTTTGTAACTGTGTTTCACTGGAAGACGTAGTAATTCCGGACAGCGTGACAGAAATTGCAGATTCTGCATTTTATAACTGCATGTCACTGGAAACCGTTACGGTTCCGGACAGTGTGGAAAGGATTGGAAAAAAGGCGTTTTACGGCAGTAAATCCCTGGAGCATGTCCGGCTCCCGGAGGGGCTGAAAGAGATAGAAAGTGCCACGTTCCGCAACTGCTGGACGCTGCGCAGTATAAAAATTCCCAAAAGTGTAAAAAGGATTGGAAAAGAAGCATTTTCTGATACCAGCTTGTCCGTAATACTGTTACCGGACAAGGTAAATACCATCGGCGTAAACGCATTTAAAAACTGCCAGACACTCAAAATGGTGCAGCTTGGAACCGGAATAAAGACAATAGACAAAAGTGCATTTACCGGGTGCGGGTGTTTAAAGGAAATTCGTGTTCCGAAAAAGAAATATGCAGCATATAAGAAACTGTTAAAAAAGCCACTGAAAAATCTGAAAAAAGTAAAGATTAAGAAATATTAGGAGGAGAAAGGCATATGAAATATTAGCCAATCACCTGTGTATGGGAAGTAACCATGGACTGCAATATGCACTGCGGAATTGGTATAACGGCTGTCGAAAAATTAAATATTTCTGATACAGACATGCGGTTTCTGCATGTCTGTATTTTTTGTCTGCAGTCCTGCTGTTTCATGGTAAAAGCACCAATGAGGAATGGAACTGGTACTTTTATGGTGAACCTTTTTGTAATATAATACAGGAAGGAAAATTTAAGGAGAATAAATACGATGAAAGAGATTCTTATTGTGGAAGATGACAGCAGGATTAATGAGATGATAAAAACTGGTTTATCAAAAGCAGGTTATTCATGTGTCAGTGCGTTTTCCGGCACGGAAGCAAAATTACTGCTGGAAAGCCGCTCATTTGATTTGATGATTCTGGATTTAATGCTTCCGGGAATAACCGGGGAACAATTGTTAGAAGAGATCAGAAAAAGCAGCGCCATGCCGGTAATTGTACTGTCCGCAAAAGATGAACTGGATACAAAAGTTGACCTTTTGACGCTTGGTGCGGATGATTATATCACAAAACCTTTTGAGTTAAAGGAACTGGAGGCAAGGGTGCTGGTACAGCTTCGTAACCGTGCACAGCGGGACAAAACAAACAGTTTGCTGGAATATAAAAATCTATGCCTGGATACAGAAAAGAAACAGTTATTTGTAAGTGAAAAGCCCGTTTCCCTGACCGCCAGGGAGTACCGGATTATGGAATTATTTTTAAAATATCCCCAGAAAGTTTTTTCCAAAAACGAGCTGTATGAATATGCCTGGGAAGAATATTATATCGGGGAGGACAAGACAATCAATGTCCATATCAGCAATATCCGCGGGAAAATAAAAAAGGTTTCGGAGAGGGAATGTATTGAAACGGTCTGGGGACTGGGATTTAGGCTGCTGTAAACTTTAACATTTCTTAACCCTTTTTTGACGTATGTTTAACCATTTCCTGTTAATCTGTTACTGCAGAGATGAAAATAACAGTGA
>CAYNOE010000062.1:0-13362 GCA_964398745.1 uncultured Lachnobacterium sp. | reverse complement strand
AGAAAAAGACATTATAAAATTAAACACAAACGAGAATCCATATCCGCCTGCGCCGGGCGTTTTTAAAGCGCTGGAGGCTTTTAAAGCGGACTGTTTACGTCTGTATCCGCCGCTTGTGTCACCGCTTGTCAGTGCGGTCGCGGATTTTTACGGGGTAAACGAAAACCAGGTTTTTGCAGGGGTAGGTTCGGATGATGTGCTTGCCATGATTTTTATGACTTTTTTCAATTCAGAAAAACCGGTTCTGTTTCCCGATATCACCTATTCGTTTTATGATGTATGGGCAGAAATGTTAAGGATTCCGTATGAGCAGATTCCGCTGGATGATGACTTTTATATTATTCCGGGGGATTATAAAAAAGAAAACGGGGGAATTGTTTTCCCGAATCCGAATGCCCCGACCGGCAGGCTGATGGAACTGTCACAGATGGAAGAAATCATTCAGGCAAATCCGGATGTCATTGTGGTAGTGGATGAGGCATATATTGATTTTGGGGGAAAAAGCGCCCTGCCGCTTATAGGGAAATATGACAATGTCATTGTCGTCCAGACTTTTTCAAAGTCCAGGTCGATGGCGGGTTCCAGAATCGGATATGCCATTAGCAGCCCCGAAATCATAAAATATTTAAATGATGTGAAATATTCGTTTAACTCCTATACAATGGACAGTATTACCATTGCGCTTGGAGCGGCGGCAGTTTCAGACCGCGGATATTTTGAAAAGACAATCCAAAAGATAATTGAGACCAGGGAATGGACAAAAGAGCAGCTTCGCGCACTCGGATTTATATTTGCCGATTCCAAAGCCAACTTCATTTTTGCAAGACATCCGCAGGTGCCTGGGGACCGGCTGTTTACCGCATTAAAAAAAGAAAAAATCTTTGTGCGTCATTTTAATAAGCCGGAGAGGATTGCGGATTACCTGCGCATTACCATCGGTACGGATGAACAGATGAAAACGCTTGTGGAATTTTTGAAAAAATATTTAAGCGGGGAAACAAAATGTTAAAAGATTATCTGATTATTTTCTTTATTTCCATGGTTCCGCTTGTGGAACTGCGGGGGGCAATTCCGTGGTCGCAGGTACTGCACCTGCCCATGGTACCGTCATACATTGTCTCTATTATCGGAAATATGCTTCCGGTTCCGGTCATCTACCTGTTTGCGCGCAAAGTTCTTGTATGGGGCAGCGACAAACCGGTCATCGGCGGTTTCTTCTCGTGGTGTCTGGAAAAAGGGGAAAAAGGCGGAAAAAAGCTGCAGGAGAAAGCCGGGCGCGGTTTGTTTTTCGCCCTGTTTTTATTTGTCGGGATTCCGCTTCCGGGAACCGGCGCATGGACAGGGACGCTTGCGGCCAGTATCCTTGATATGGATTTTAAATCCACCGTGCTGGCAGCCATGTTAGGAGTCCTGCTTGCCGGTGTGATTATGATGGTTATCAGTTTACTGGGCGTCAGCCTGTTTTAAATACAAAAAGTAACTATTCCAGGGGGTTGGTGAATCGTTACTAAATACAAAGAAACTACTGTCTGGAGATATATGAATGGGGAAAAAGAAACAGGAACAAAAAAAAGAGACACAAAACAGACACAGGAATATCCGCTGGGATAAACTGGACAATACCGCGCATCTCTTCCCGTCCATAGCGGGAGAGAGCATGACGAATGTATACAGGATCAGTGTAATCCTGAAGGAAGAAATCCAGAGGGAACCATTGCAGAAAGCGCTGGATATCGTGCTGCCGAAATTTGACGGTTTTAACCTGCGCCTGCGCACGGGAGTGTTCTGGTATTATTTTGAGGAAAACAATAAAAAAGCGCCCCGCGTTGTGGAGGAAAGCATGTTCCCGTGCCGTTTCATACGTGCAAACCGCAACCATAACTATATGTTTCGTGTGACATATTACAGATGCCGGATTAACCTGGAAGTGTTTCATGTGCTGACCGACGGCATGGGCGGAATCAATTTTCTGCGTGAACTGGCATACCAGTACCTGCGCCTTCTGCATCCGGAGCTCTCCGAAACATTTGGGGACGCCTTAAGCGTGGATACCTCCCTAAGCCGGGAGGACAGTTTCGTGAGAAATTACAGAAGGAGCAGGCCGAGCGGATTTAATAAGGAAAAGGCATACCTGATTAAGGCGGACAGGCTTCCTGCGGGGGAATTCGGCGTGATGCACGGATATATGCCGATTGCGCAGTTAAAGGAAGTGGCGCACCGCTATGGGGCTTCCCTGAACGAATACCTGGTATCGGTATTTGTCTGGAGCATATACACCGAACTGTGGCACGGAATGACAGGAAGGCGCCCAATCCGTGTGGCAGTTCCCGTAAACCTGCGTCCGTATTTTGATTCGGATACGACCAAAAACTTTTTCGTGATGGTGTCCGCGGAATTTATGCCGGAAAAAGAAAACTATACCTTTGAAGAAGTAATTGAATGTATTAAAGCAAGCCTTCATTCACAGATTAACAAGGAGCATCTGGAAGAGCTTTTTTCATACAGCGTGTCCAACCAGAAGAACCGGCTGATGCGCCCGATTCCGCTGTTTATCAAAAATATCGTAATGCGTGCGGTCTATACCAGATCGGCAGTCGCCAATACATCCACGATTACCAATATTGGAAATATTAAGGTGGATGACTGCTACAGGCCGTACATTGAAGGCTTTCATGCATTTATCGCAATGTCCAAGGGGCAGTCCTTAAAGGGAACCATCTGCTCCTATGCGGATATGCTGGTATTTACGTTCAGCTCCGTTTTTTCGGAGGCGCATATCCAGCGTGCATTTTTCCGCAGGATTGCAAATGACGGTGTAGAAATCAGGGTCGAAACAAACGGGGTGTATTATGAATAGATGTCAGAAATGTAATGTGGAAATTTTAGACAATACGGACCGCTGTCCCCTTTGCCAGCATGTGCTCGAATCAGACGGGCAGGAGGAAGAGAACCGCTATCCGGACGCAGTGGGAGTGACAAAAAAATTTCGTTTCTGGGAAAACCTCGCGCTGTTTCTTTCCATCGTGGCAGAATGTCTGCTTTTGTTTATTAACCATGAGGTGAATCCGAAAGTGCCGTGGGCATTAATTGTGGGACTTGTACTTATTTATGCCAACACCGCGCTGCGGCTGACTGTCCTTGGAAAGAGCGGGTATCTGTCCAAGGTAATCAGTCTGGTCATTCTTGCGGTTGTTTTCCTGCTTGGCATAGATTTTCTGACCGGATACCGGAAATGGTCGCTGGACTATGTGCTTCCGGCGGGGATTCTAGTGATGGACCTGGTGCTTCTCGTGCTTACGCTTGCAAACCGCAGGGGATGGCAGAGCTATCTGATGCCGCAGCTTTTCATGATTGTTTTAAGCCTGGTTCCGGTCATTCTGGTCAGAATAAAGCTGATTCAGTTTCCATATCTGGCCTGGACGGCGTTTGCAGCATCGGCTTTTCTGTTCCTCGGAACACTGATTCTTGGTGACAGAAGGGCAAGGGCGGAACTGAAACGGAGGTTCCATATATGATGGAAAAAGAAGCCAGTATCAAGGGACGTGTAATTGCCGATTTAATCTCCCATCTGACCAACGACCTGGCAATTGGAAAAAAGATTAAAACAGGGGAACTCAGGAAGCGGCTGAAGGAGCCTGCATGGATTGTTCCCGACTGCTTTAATATGACGGAAATCACAATGGATGATTTCACCATGAAATTTCTGTCCCTGAAAGAAAACCCGAACCAGGATTTTGTGATTCTGCAGCTTCACGGGGGTGGCTATATCAGTCCGGTGCGGAATGCCTATTATGTGTTCGCCGGATTATACAATGAAGTGAGCAAAGGCTGCAGCGTGCTGACGCCGGATTACCGCGTGGCTCCCGAAAATCCGTATCCGGCGGCCCTTGTGGATGCTGTCGCTTCCTACAGGTGGCTGCTGGACCAGGGGTATTATGGCGAACAGATAATCGTTGCCGGGGATTCGGCGGGCGGAGGCCTTGCGATGGCGCTTGTAATGTATTTAAAGGACAACGGACTTCCTGTGCCGCGCGGAATTGTGGCAATGTCCCCCTGGACGGACCAGACTGCCAGCGGGGAGTCCTATGAAACCAACTTTGAAAAAGACCCGCTCTTCGGCAATACAAAAGAAAGTATGATATATATAAATGATTATGCCGGCAGCCATGATAAGATGGACAGCTATATCTCCCCGCTGTTCGGGGATTTCAGGGAGTTCCCGCCGATGCTTATACAGGTCGGTTCCCTGGAGATGCTTCTTAGTGATTCCACCATGACTGCCGCAAAGGCAAGGCAGCAGGGGGTAAAAGTCCGCCTGTCCGTATACGAGGGCATGTTCCATGTCTTCCAGATGGCATACTTAAATATCCCCGAGTCCAAAAAAGCATGGGCAGAGGTCGGGAAATTCATAGATGTGCTGCGCAGCGACAGCCGGTTATGACCGGTTTTGCCGAGCGGGAAAAATGGATGGAAATTAAATTTGAAAATAATAAAATTAACTTTTAATGAGGAGAAAAAAATGAAAAATTATAAGATGAATACAAAATGCGTACAGGCAGGATATACACCGGGAAACGGGGAGCCAAGGCAGATTCCGATCGTGCAGTCCACAACGTTTAAGTACGACACTAGTGAGGACATGGGAAAACTGTTTGACCTTGAGGCAAACGGGTATTTCTACACAAGGCTTCAGAATCCGACCAACGATTATGTTGCGGCAAAAATTGCAGAACTGGAGGGCGGTACGGCAGCCATGCTGACTTCTTCCGGGCAGGCGGCAAACTTTTTCGCGCTGTTTAATATCTGCGAGGCAGGAAGCCATATCGTGTCTTCTTCCTCCATTTATGGCGGAACCTTTAACCTGATTTCCGTTACCATGAAAAAGATGGGAATTGACGCAACATTTGTATCGCCTGACTGTTCCGTGGAAGAATTAAACGCGGCGTTTAAGGAGAACACACGGGCAGTATTCGGGGAAACCATTGCCAATCCTGCGCTTACTGTGCTTGATATCGAAAAATTTGCGCGGGCGGCGCATGACCACGGGGTACCGCTTATTGTGGACAACACGTTCCCGACGCCGGTAAACTGCAGGCCGATTGAGTGGGGGGCGGACATTGTCACCCATTCCACCACGAAATACATGGACGGACACGGGGCAGCAGTGGGCGGTGCCATCGTGGATTCCGGAAAATTTGACTGGATGGCGCATGCGGACAAATATCCGGGGCTTACTACGCCGGATGAATCCTATCATGGAATTACCTATGCAGAGAAATTCGGAAAAGAAGGTGCTTTTATCACAAAGGCAACTTCGCAGCTTATGAGGGACTTAGGCTGCATCCAGTCGCCGCAGCATGCGTTTATCCTGAATCTGGGGCTGGAATCCCTGCATGTGCGGATGCCGCGCCATGTGGAAAACGGACAGACAGTTGCTGAATTTTTAGCCGCGCATCCAAAGGTGGAGTCAGTGAACTATCCGGGACTGCCTGGGGATAAATATTATGACATTGCAAAAAAATACCTGCCAAACGGCGGCTGCGGGGTGGTTTCCTTTGAACTGAAAGGCGGACGTGCTGCGGCGGAAATATTTATGAAGCACTTAAAGCTTGCCGCAATCGAAACCCATGTGGCGGATGCCAGAACGTGCTGTTTAAATCCTGCTACCTCCACACACCGCCAGATGAATGACGAACAGCTTCTTGCAGCCGGAGTACCGGCGGGGCTGGTAAGGATTTCCTGCGGACTGGAGGACAAGGAAGACCTGATTGCGGATTTAGGGCAGGCGCTGGCTGCAGTGTAGCGCGCATTCTCCGGGGATTATAGAAAATACTAGTAACAGTTCAGCCCAGGACTTTGCACCCCGCTGCAAAGTCCGTAAAAACGCGTAAATTCTGCCAAGAGTGAATCCGGCTCTTTGCCGTAGGCAAACTTTAAATAGCCGGATTCAGTAACTATTCGGCTGAAGGCTGAATAGTTACAAATACTACCCCGTTCAGGAAAGGTAGTATAGACAAAAGAACCGCTTCCATGCTATTGTTTATCATATAAAAAGCAGGGGAGGCGGTTTTTTTGGATAATAAAAGGACCAGAAGAAAAATAGCTGCTGCCGTACTGTTTGGAATCCTGCTGCAGCTTGTAAGCATTGAGGGGACTGTGAAAAAAAGGAAGGAGGTTTTTTTTATGAAGAAAATGGAAAAGAGGATGAAAAGAAAAACATCCGGGTTTATATTGTTGTTTGAGGGGCTGATGATTCTGCTTGTATTTACCATAGCGGTTTTTGTAAGTGCGGGGAAAAATTTTTCAGTGGCCAATTTTCTGGATGCGACAAGCATTGTCCTGCTGGCGCTCTTTACGGTTCCGGTGCTGTTCGTATCGGGAATGGCCGGGGATTTTGTAAGGGTATTTTGGATAGGAAAGAAGCCGTGCAGCCTTGCACAGATGAAAAAAACACTGGAATCAATTAAAATGATGCAGCGGCTGGTGCTCTGCGGTGCAGGTTTTGTAACGCTGATTGAAATCATAATTATCTTTGAGATGCTGGATGATCCGTTCACGATTGGGCCGAACATGGCGGTTGCCATACTGGTGGATTTATACGGGCTGATTGCGGAAGCAGTTTTAATCCCTTTAAGCGCATATGTGCAGAGCCATATCACGGATGCCCTGGATGTTGTTGAGGAGGATACAGAGTTTCCGGCAGTGCCCGCTGTGGTGGACAGGGATGAAGAAAAATAGAAATACGTTTCTTGCCCTTTTATACATATTTATGCTTCTTTTTACACTGGGAATGGAATGGGCGGCAATACAGGAAATCCTGATGCGGGCAATTGTGAACCTTGCCACACTTGTAATGGCGGCATTCGGAACTGCGGGCTTTGTGCTTTTGTACATGGACGAAAGAAGCGGGGAGGAAGATGAAAACGAAAATAAAAAGCCGGAGCCTGTGTTTGACAAGGAGTTCTATCTTTCGTTTGCAAGGGAAAAGCAGTTTACCAGGCGGGAGACGGAAATCGGGCTTTTAGTTGTAAACGGGTACAGCAACCAGCGGATTGCTGAGGAGCTTTTCATTTCAGAAACCACGGTAAAGAAGCATCTGACACATATTTATGAAAAGAGCGGCGCAAGCGGACGCAAAGAACTGAAGGGACTCTGTATAAAGACCGGGGATTAAGAATAAAAAACCTGTCATATTCCTGTGTGGAATATGGCAGGTTTTAAAATTTACGGATATTAATTCGGGATTAAATTAATTTTCGATTGAATTTCCTGTATACAGCTGGTAGTATTTTCCTTTTTTGGCGATTAACTCTTCATGGCTGCCGCGCTCAATAACCCTGCCCTGTTCGAGGACAATAATGCAGTCACTGTTTTTGACCGTGGAGAGCCGGTGTGCAATGACGAAGGTGGTGCGTCCTTTCATTAATTTATCCATGCCGTCCTGCACGATATGCTCGGTACGGGTATCAATCGAACTGGTCGCTTCATCCAGAATCAGTACCGGAGGGTCTGCGATTGCAGCCCTTGCAATCGCAAGAAGCTGTCTCTGTCCCTGGCTTAAATTCGCCCCGTCGCCGGTAAGGACTGTCTGGTAGCCGTCCGGAAGCTGGCGGATAAAGGTATCCGCGTTTGCAAGCTTTGCGGCAGCATAAACTTCATCATCCGTTGCGTCCAGCTTTCCATAACGGATGTTTTCCATAACGGTTGCGGTAAACAGGTGGGTATCCTGGAGCACGATTCCGAGGGAATGGCGCAAATCCGCTTTTTTAATCTTGTTTATATTTATCCCGTCATAACGGATTTTCCCGTCCTGAATATCATAAAACCGGTTGATCAGGTTGGTAATCGTCGTTTTTCCGGCACCGGTGGAGCCGACAAACGCGATTTTCTGTCCCGGCGTGGCATATAAATCCACATTGTGGAGCACGGTTTTTTCCGGCACATATCCAAAATCCACATCGTCAAAAACCACGTCCCCGGTAAGCTTCACATAGTCCACGGAGCCGTCTGCCTGGTGAGTGTGCTTCCACGCCCACATGCCGGTGCGTCTGCTGCTTTCCGTGAGTACCCCGTTTTCTTCCTTTGCATGGACGAGGTTTACATAGCCGTTGTCCTCCTCCTTAGTTTCATCCAGGAGGGTAAAAATCCTCTCGCACCCGGCGAGTGCCATCACAATACTGTTAAACTGCTGGCTGACCTGTGAAATCGGCATATTAAAGCTTTTGTTGAAATTCAGGAAACTGGCCAGTTTTCCAAGCGTCAGCCCGCCGGTGCCGGAAAGCGCCATAATGCCGCCCGTCATGGCGCAGAGCACATAACTTAAATTTCCAATCTGCGCATTGACAGGACCAAGGCAGCCGCTGTAGAAATTGGCGTTGTTCGCACTTTCAAAAAGCTGTTCATTTAACTGGTTAAACGCTTCAATATTTTCTTTCTCATGCGTGAAGACCTTGACTACCTTCTGTCCGTTCAGCATCTCCTCAACAAACCCGTTGAGTTTTCCGATATCCTTCTGCTGGGCCAGGAAATAGCGTCCGCTCGAACCGGTAAAATATTTGGTGACCGCCAGTGTGATGCATACCATAACGATTGTAAGTACGGTCAGCGGGATGTTTAAGGTTATCATGCACACAAAAACGCTGACAATGGTGATGGCGCTCTGTAAAAGCTGCGGGATACTCTGGCTGACCATCTGGCGCAGGGTGTCAATGTCGTTTGTATAGACCGACATAATATCCCCGTGCGGATGGGTGTCAAAGTAGCGGACGGGCAGATCCTGCATATGGGAAAACAGCTCGTTTCGCATGTCACGGAGTGTTCCCTGCGTCACATAAATCATAATCTTCTGGTAGGCATAGTTTGAGACAACGCCGATTGCATAAAAGCATGCCACCCTTGCAATGGCGGACAAAAGCGGGCCGTAATCCGTCTGTTTCTGCTTTACCAGGGGAAGGATGTAGTCATCAATCAGTCTCTGGATAAACATGGTTCCCTGCACATTTGCAAGCACGCTGACAAAAATACAGACGACGACAATGCCAAAGTGCAGCGCGTATTTTTTCAGGATGAACCGGGAAAGACGAAGCAGCAGCCTGCCCGGATTCTTGATTTTTGGTTTTGGTCCCTGCGGACCCCTTGGTCCCGGCATTACGAAGCACCTCCTTCATCAAAATCCCCGCCGCCCTGGGTCTGGGATTCATAGACATCGCGGTAAATTTCATTATTTTTAAGCAGGTTTTCATGCGTGTCAAAGCCGTTCAGCCTGCCGTCCTCTAAGACGATAATGCGGTCGCTGTCGCAGACGGAGGAAATACGCTGGGAAATGATAAGCTTTGTCGTCCCCGGGATTGCCTCTTTCATGGCGCGGCGGATTCTGGCATCCGTTGCGGTGTCCACGGCGCTCGTGCTGTCGTCCAGAATCAGGATCTTCGGCTTTTTTAAGAGGGCGCGCGCAATGCAAAGGCGCTGTTTCTGGCCGCCGGATACATTGGTTCCGCCCTGTTCGATACGGGTATTGTAGCCGTCCGGAAACGCGCGTATGAAATCATCCGCGCAGGCAAGTTCACATGCCTTAATACATTCCTCGTCCGTGGCATCTGAATCGCCCCAGCGCAGGTTGTCAAGAATGGTTCCCGAAAACAGCACGTTCTGCTGCAGAACCACGGAGACCTGGTTTCGCAGGCTGTCCATGTCGTATTCCCGGACGTTTCGCCCGCCCACGCTTACCGAGCCTTCATTTGCATCATAAAGACGGCTGATAAGGCTGACAAAGGAAGTCTTGGAGCTTCCGGTTCCCCCGATAATCCCGATGGTTTCACCAGAATTGATGGTCAGGCTGATATCGTCAAGCACCGGGGTTTCCGCGGTCTGGGAATAGCGGAAGCTTACATGGTCAAAACAGATGCTTCCGTCTGCCACGTCATATACCGGATTCTGTGGGTTATGTAATGTGCTTTCCTCATCCAGTACCTCGCAGATACGCCTTGCGCTTGCCACGGACATGGAAATCATGACAAAAATCATGGAAAGCATCATCAGGTTCATAAGAATATTCATACAGTAGGTCAGTAAAAGCATCAGGTCGCCGACGGCAAGCGTTTTACTGATCACCATATGCGCGCCGAACCAGCTTACCAGAAGAATACATGTATATACGGTAAACATCATAAGCGGCGAGTTTAAGACCACAAGGTTTTCGGCCTTTGTAAACACCCTGTAAATGTTTTCGCTTGCCTTAAAAAAACGCTTTTTTTCGTGTTCCTCGCGGACATATGCCTTTACCACACGGATGGCGGATACATTTTCCTGCACGCTTTCATTTAATTCATCGTATTTTTCAAACGCCCTGCCGAAATAGCGCATGGCAAAGGTGGAAATAATGACGAGCGCGGCGCCTAAAAAGATAACCGCTGCAAGGTAAATGCAGGCAAGCCTGGGGCTTACGAAAAAAGACATCACCATCGCGCAGATAATGGAAGCAGGCGCGCGCATTGCCATACGCAGAATCATCTGGCAGGCGTTCTGGATATTCGTAACATCCGTGGTCAGGCGGGTAACCAGTCCCGCGGTACTGAATTTGTCAATGTTTGCAAAAGAGTAGGTCTGGATCTGTGCAAACATTGCTTTTCTTAAATTTTTTCCAAGTCCCATGGATGCCTTCGCGCCGTATTTGGCGCCCATGCAGCCGCAGAACAGGGAAAAAAGGGCGCAGACAACCATCCATGCGCCTGTCACATAGATATGGTGCGTATTTCCTGTTTCCACGCCGTCATTTACAATTGAAGCCATCAGCAAAGGAATAATCGTTTCCATGACCACTTCCAGTATCATAAAAACAGGAGTGGCGACGGAGGCTTTCGTGTATTCCTTTATATGTGCGCCAATTGTTTTCAGCATAATATCACCCCTTCTTTCCTATAAAAATATGTAACAGTTCATATATCATCTCATATGGAATTTGGATTGTCAACCGGGGAATTTTGATGAAAATTCCTGTATTTTTATGCGTATTTATATGGTAAATATTTCCTGTTTTTTATTTTATACATCCGTTAAAAAAGGTAAAATCAGGGGTTTTGGCATATGCTGCCGCTTTTTTTTTACAAACTGACCACACAATATAGAAGAAGCATGTTGACAAGAGTACAGGATATAGTGTATTCTTTATAAAGACAAAAAAAGAGGGGGATATCATGAAGATTATTAAACGGAGCGGAAGCGAAATGCTCTTTGATGCCGACAAGATTACTGAGGCAGTGAAAAAGGCGAATGCCTCCGTTATCGATTATGAGAAACTTACGGACAGACAAATTAAAGAAATAGTTGAAAACGTGGAAAATGCATGCGGGTACATGAAGCATTCCCCGAGTGTGGAGGAAATCCAGGACATGGTGGAAAACCAGCTTATGAACCAGCATGCATTTACGGTGGCAAGAAATTATATCACCTACCGTTACAAGCGCGCGCTGGTGCGCAAATCCAATTCGACGGACGAGCAGATACTAAGCCTTCTGGAGTGCAACAACGAGGAAGTCAAGCAGGAGAATTCCAACAAAAACCCGACGGTCAACAGCGTGCAGCGCGATTACATGGCAGGAGAGGTCAGCAAGGATATCACCAAACGTTTCCTGCTTCCGGACGACATTGTGGAGGCGCATGAAAAAGGGCTGATACACTTTCATGACGCGGACTATTTTGCGCAGCACATGCATAACTGCTGCCTGGTAAACCTGGAGGATATGCTTCAGAACGGGACGGTCATAAGCGAGACGATGATCGATTCCCCGAAGAGTTTTTCCACTGCCTGCAACATTGCAACGCAGGCGATTGCGCAGATTGCAAGCTCCCAGTACGGGGGACAGAGCATATCCCTTGCCCATCTGGCGCCGTTTGTGGAGGTCAGCCGGAAAAAATTCAGAAAGCAGGTGAGGGAGGAGTTTAAAAATATCGGACTGGACCTGGACGAGGAAAAAATCAACGAGGTTGCGGAGATGCGCGTCAGAAAAGAGATAGGAAGCGGCGTGCAGATGATCCAGTACCAGGTCATCACCTTAATGACGACGAACGGGCAGGCTCCGTTTGTTACGGTGTTTATGTACCTGGATGAAGTCCCGGAGGGGCAGACGAGGGACGACCTTGCCACAATCATAGAGGAGATGTTAAACCAGAGGATTCTGGGCGTAAAAAATGAGCAGGGCGTGTATATCACACCGGCATTTCCGAAGCTGATTTATGTGCTGGAGGAGGACAACATCCGTGAGGGCTCCAAATACTGGGAGCTTACAAAGCTTGCGGCAAAATGCTCCGCAAAGCGGCTGGTGCCGGACTATATCTCCGAAAAAAAGATGCTCGAATTAAAGGTGGACAAAAACGGCGAGGGACACTGCTATACCTGCATGGGCTGCAGAAGCTTCTTAACGCCGTACATAGACCCGGAAACCGGAAAACCCAAGTATTACGGGCGCTTTAACCAGGGGGTTGTGACAATAAACCTCGTGGATGCTGCATGCTCGTCAGAGGGCGACATGGACAGGTTCTGGAAGATTATGGACGACAGGCTTGATTTGTGCTACCGTGCGCTGATGTGCCGCCATAAGCGTCTTCTGGGAACGCCGTCTGATGTGGCACCGATTCTCTGGCAGAACGGTGCGCTCGGCAGGCTGGAAAAGGGTGAGCCGATTGACAAGCTTTTGTTTGGAGGGTATTCCACCATCTCATTAGGTTATGCGGGGCTTTGTGAGTGTACCCGTTACATGACAGGACAGTCCCATACCGACCCGGATAAGGGGACGCCGTTTGCGCTTTCTGTTATGAAAAGGTTAAATGACGCCTGCGCGGAGTGGAAAGCAAAGGAAAATATTGATTTCAGTATATACGGTACGCCCCTGGAGTCTACGACATACAAGTTTGCCAAGTGCCTGCAGAAGCGTTTTGGCGTAATAAAAGGGGTTACGGACCGCAATTACATCACAAACAGCTATCATGTGCATGTTACAGAGGAAATCAATGCATTTGACAAGCTGAAATTCGAGGCGCAGTTCCAGTCCCTTTCCCCGGGGGGCGCAATCAGCTATGTGGAAGTGCCGAACATGCAGAACAATATTGAGGCGGTATTATCTGTCATGAAATATATATATGACAATATTATGTATGCGGAGCTGAACACCAAGAGCGACTACTGCATGGTCTGCGGTTATGACGGGGAAATAAAGATTGTGGAAGAAGAGGGAAGCGGCAAACTCATCTGGGAATGTCCGAACTGCGGCAACCGCAGCCAGGACAAGATGAGCGTTGCCAGAAGAACCTGCGGCTATATCGGAACCCAGTTCTGGAACCAGGGACGGACGCAGGAGATAAAGGAAA
>CAYNOE010000061.1:0-13373 GCA_964398745.1 uncultured Lachnobacterium sp. | reverse complement strand
GCATTGGTACCGGAAGCGGCTTCCAGCAGTATTTTATCGGCTGCGCGGCAGTTATCTTTTTTATGGAATATTTTATAAAGAGGCTTGGACAGCAGCCCGCAAATTCCTTTCTGCTTTGCACCATTTGCGGAATCTGCTATCTGACCAGCATATGTCTCGCATGGAAATATGCTCCGATTTATACGCTGGGCGATATTCCTGCCGTGATGATACAGCTTTTTAACCTGTTTGTCGTATATGTTTTTATTACCGCCTTTCTTCTGGCGACCATGGTCAAAACTGCCAGTTTTTATGAGGACGAGCTGACCAGGCAGGCGGAACACGACAGACTGACCGGCATGTATAACCGGCAGTATATGCTTGAATACATGGCCGGGGTGCAGGATGCTTCCGACCGCCCTGCATACTGGCTGTCAATTCTGGATATTGATGATTTCAAAAAATTCAATGACCGGCACGGACACAACTGCGGGGATTATGTATTATGTGAAATTTCCAGAATTATTTCAGTGCAGTGCAGAAAACAGGTTTCCTGCCGCTGGGGCGGCGAAGAATTCTTAATTCTGGGCCATACAGCCGGCTCTCCGGAAACTGTTGCAAAAGAGGCAAGGGATATTCTGGAAATGCTCCGCCGGGAAGTGGAACACCATTCTTTTGTCTATCAGAACCAGAAACTGGTTTTAACAATTACACTGGGAATGCAGGTATTTGATAATACCTTAAGCATTGATGAATGGATTAATTCCGCCGACCAGAAGCTTTATGCAGGGAAAACCTCCGGCAAGAACCAGCTGGTATATTAAAAATCCGCCCCGAATACCCGGGACGGATTTTTATCTGTATGTTTTTCAAAATGCTTTTTTGATAAATGTAAGACCAATGGGATACGGTCCGGTATGCACCCCAATGGTTGCACCAATCTGATACACCCCGGCATTCTTTACATTACTGTATTCTGAAAGGCTCTCCAAAAGCTGTTTTTTGAACTCTTTGCCCTCTTCCACATCATACCCATAACCCACGTTAAAGATATAATCGTCAGGATTCTCTCCTGACTTTTCAAAATGCTTCCTGCACAGGTCGAGCAGTGTCTGCATGCCTTTTTTACGGTTTCTGTAAATACCTGCCGGAAAAATCTCCCCTTCCTTCAGAACAATCAGCGGTTTGATATTCAGGGTCTTGACCGCTGCTCCCATTACCCTGCCAATTCTTCCGCCATGAATCAGGTAATCAAAGCTTCCCACGGTAAAGATAATCCTTCCAGTCGGCCGCATTTCTATAATCCTCGCCACTGTATCCTCAAAACTCCATCCCGCCTCCTGCATCCGCACGGTTTCCCTCACTAAAAGTCCCTGCAGAACTGTATTTACCATGGTGTCTATTACTTCAATCTTTATGTCCGGATACTTTTCCAGAAGCATTTGTTTTGCATTCATCGCAGAATTACAGGAACCGCTGAACTTGGTTGTGATACAAAGACAGATAATATCTTTCCCCTCTGCTGCACAGTCTTCAAATACATCCAGAAAATCCTGCACCGACGGCATGGAAGTCCTTGGAAAACAGTCCGGGCTGTCCACCATCTCCTGGTAAAACTCCCGGACTGCCACCTCCTCAATTTCTTTTCTGTAGTTCTCCCCGTCAAAAGAAACATAAAACGGTACGACACGAACCCCGAGTCTTTTGACACGCTCCCCGCCCAGATCGCAGGAGCCATCTGATACAATCTGATAAGACATATATTTCACCATCCATTAATGCAATATTTACGCGAAGGGCAATGCCCTTTAATGTAGTTTTCAATACCACTTATGATTATACCAGTATTTTTTTGTTCGTCAATGCTTTTTTGACTGTTTTTTATCTTACTCGTACCGTTTTTACTGCGCTGTATGCCCCGTAATATTTCTTTCCATCAACCACAACATAACTCCTGACCTTATAATAATAGGTTCTTCTTGCCATGGTTCCACTCTTATAGCGGGTTCTGCCGGAACGTCCGTAAGACGCAATATTCTTAAAGCCGGAGTTCGGGCTTGCAGAACGGTATACCGTATATCCGTCCGCATCCCCATCCTCCCGCCAGCTGAGTGTGACCTTCCTGCCTGACGCCTTCGCAGAACTTATCTTCTGCTTTTTCGGAACAATGATAAAGGTTCTGATCCGGGTTCCCGTGTAACTTCCGATTCCCGTCAGTACTACCCTCGCCCGTCCCGGAACAAGATTATCCTCATAGTTTACGACATAATCCACATTCTGATAAAGGGTTAAGCCATTCATGCTGACCTGTACGTTTGGAGTCAGATAATTTCCTGTACAGGCAACTTTATTGGCAATTGTCACCGCTGCACGGGAAATATCCGTATCAATTATCTTAAACGCTGCAGTCCTGCTTCCACTGTATCCGCCCTTTCCAATTACGCTCACCGTTGCAGTCCCTGCATTCGTGTTGTTGTAATATGCCAGCGTATAATCCTTGTTTTCCATCAGGACAGACGAACCCAGCCGGACGGTCACGCGCGGATAAATCGCATAACCGGTATAGTTCTGGTCCGGAATCGGATCAATCGTTGCACCGGAAATACTCTGCCCGTAAATCAGGAAACTCGTGGTTATCATACCTTTGTACTGTCCAATACCGGTAATCCTTACAGTTGCTGTACCAGTATCCAGATTATTGCCATAGTCTACAAGATAGTCGGTGTATAATCTCAGTACTGCATTATTCATTCTTACAGTCACTGGCGGGGTAATTGTATATCCGGTATAACGCTGGTCCGGAATCGGATCAACCGTCGCCTTCTGCAGACTCATATCCTCGTTTACCGCCCCCTGTCCGACATATACCGGAACAGATACTGTTGCACCTCCCAGCGTACACTGGATATTCAAAGTAGTTCTTCCGTTTGCCACTGCCCTCAGCGTATTTCCGCTTATGGTCGCGATACTTGTATTTGCCACGCTCATTTCAAGCGTCTGGCGGAGCGGACAGTATTCCTCTGCAAGGGTACCCCTGAAATGCCCGTCAAGCTTCACGGATTCGTAGACTGCAGAAAGATCTTTTGTACCACCGACATCCAGACCGATTGCACTTCCGATTGACGTGGTGTCAATCCGGTCCACCTGTATCTGGCTGCTGTCAAGGCCAATGCCGTATACAATCGCCTCACTGTCATCCGCCGGCACAAGGGTTGTACGCGGTGCTTTCTCTGAAAACAACTGTACCCAGTAATCGCGTCCATTGTATTTCGCATGTCCGACGCCCATTGCAGTATATTTTCCGTTTAATATATTTCTGCGGTGTCCCTGCCCCTCGTATTTTTCATTTGCCTCAGTCCAAGCGGTATTGACCGCAGAGGCATCGGAATAACCGACCGCAAGATTTTCCGCACTGGCACCCGGGGTAATCGCACAGTCTTCAAATACCGTCCAGTAATGCCTGCCGTCCGGTCTGTCGTGCCCGTAAACCAGAGCAATTTCCGCCGCACGTTTCATTGCGGCCTCTTCCAAACCATAGTCATATACCAGCGGCCTTAAGTTTTTGCATTCTACTTTTTCGGAACTGCCCTCTTTCCAGTACCACGCATCAACCGAACTCTGGCGAAGGGAATTGACCATTCCCAAAAGCGTCCTCGCCTCCGACTGTCCGTAACGGACATGGATATTCACACTTTTGATGTCCGCAGCATACGCAAATTCCGTCCTGCCAGCCGGCAACAGTGCAAGCACCAGTACAAACGCAATAATTCTTTTCATTATGCTTCCTGTTTTCTTTGCCTTTTTCATTTTTTGATTTCCTCCTTAACTTTATCTGGCATCTGCCATTTGTTCAAATTCACCGACCGGAATCGGCCTTGAATATAAATACCCCTGAATTGTTTCACAGCCGAGCCGGTTTAAAAAATCCGCCTGCGGTTTTGTTTCAACACCCTCTGCCACAATAGCAAGCTGAAGCCGGTTTGCCATATCAACCACTGATTCCAGGATAATGTTTCCCCGTTCGTTCTCCCCGCCGGACAAGAATTTTAAATCCAGTTTTAATACATCTACCGGTACATCCTTTAATGTATTCAATGAGGAATAGCCGCTTCCGAAATCGTCCATTTCCACAATAAAATTATCAGCCCTAAGCCTGTTTACCACGTTTAGTATCTCATTTCCCTGCTCCACATAGGCCGATTCAGTGATTTCCAGCCGCAGCTCATCGGCTGATATATCATACTTTTCCATCAGTTCCTTAAATATTTCGGGCAGATCCAGCTCGAGAATATCAATTCTGGATATATTTACCGAAATTGGAATCACACGCCTGCCCCGCCTCTTCCAGTCCGCAATAGTACGGCACGCTTCTTCCCAGACAAACCGGTCCAGCCGTGTGATAAATCCGGTTTTTTCGAACACCGGGATAAATTCTCCAGGCGAAATCATCCCCTTGTCCGGATGAAACCAGCGCACCAGCGCCTCGCAGCCGGTCAGCCTGCCGGTTCTGTGGTTCACCTGCGGCTGCAAATAAATCTGGAACTGCTTTTTTAAAAGTGCCTGCTGCATCTCCGAGGTGATTTCAGCTTCCCTCAGCATCTTAAGCCGCAGGGACTGGTCATAGTAAGCAGTATCCACCCGGTTGCTTTTCATGACAAGCGACAGTGCAAGGATTGCGTGGTCAATAATCAGATTCACGGATTCCGTCCTGTCATCCGCAATGCAAAGCCCCACATTCAGGGAGAGCGGAAACTCCAGTTCATAGGCAACGCATATCTCGTTCAGTTTTTCAGTAAAGGCATTCATTCTTTCTTCCGAATACGGCATACAAACCGCAAAATTATCTGCATTCAGCCGCGCACATGTACTGTCTTTTCCAAGATATCCGCTTATCTGTTCCGCAAGGAACCGGAGTACGTTTTTCCCGGTTTTGTAGCCAAACAACTCATTTATCACAGTAAACTTGCGGACATTCACCACTCCGATAACATAAGTGGTACGCAGGTTATTTTTAATCAGCTTACGCGCCCTGCCATAAAATGCCCCGGCATTTGCGATTCCGGTTAAAGAATCTGTCATATACAGCCTCCGGTTCTCTTCCTGTGTATAGTGGATACAGTTGTTTTTCCGGTTATAACCCTGCGCAATCGCATTAACCATATCCCGGCAGGACGGATAACCGCAGTAGCCGCAGTCAATATGGCGCGAACTTTCCGTATGCTTGTGCATGACTTCAAAAATCTCATTGCAGGTGTCTTCCGGAATATGGTACGGCTGCTGGTAGTTTTCCTTAAAAGTCCGAAGAAAGTCCTTTAAATCCAGTCCGGAGAAATACTCCCGGAGAAGCTTGCGGTTTTCATCCTTTCCATACTTGAAAACACCGCGCTCCCCGGCATTTTTATATATTTTCCGGCTGTCCCTGATTACATTCACCAGATCAAACGGCTGCTCCCCAAGTCCGGAACCGTTTACGCATCCGTCCCTGCATGCCTGTATATCCAGTGCCACCGGCTCAGCATCCTCCCTGCAGAATGTCTGTTCCCATTTATCAAAAAATTCATCTTCCGAAAATATGTCGTCCTTGGAAATCAGAATATGCCTGCTTTTTAAATACGTGGATATATTTCTTCCAAACCCGCCAGACAGCGAGTACACACCCCCCAGCGCGTATTCGGTCAAATCCGGTCCTGCATTATATCCCGAAAGATCCACATCCCTGAATTTCTTTTCCAGATGCGCAAAGGTCACGTTGTAATCCACATACCCCTCATTTCCTTCTGCATGTATCTCATCCCACTTGGCGATACACGAACCCAGATAGGCAATCCTGCTGTCATCCTTTAGATATTTCCGGGCAAAGACCGCCAGACACATCAGCGGCGACTGCACCGGAATCAGCCGGTCAATATACTGCGGCCTGTATTTCATAATGTAACTCTGCACCACGGTACAAGGCTGCGCGTAAACGGATTTGCATGGGTTTTCCTCCAGATACCTGATTGTACACCATGCCGACAAATCCGCCCCGAATGCGACATTATAAATTTTATGGACTCCAAGCGATTTCAGCCAGCCCAGAATCTGGTACGCTTTCTCTCCATATGTGATATAAAATGCCGGTGCAACCGCAAGGGAAATTGGCTTTCCCGCCTTTAAATCCCCCAAAAAGAACTCGGTATCATCCCGAAACTGTCTTGCACCATGCGGACATGCCGAAAGACAGCGCCCGCAGCGGATACATTTGGATTCGTCCACATCAATCCGCTTCTGTCCGTTCTTTATGGCAAAAACATTTGCTTCCGGAACCGGACATGCAACAATACAGCGATTACATCCGATACATTTATCATTTGTATAGACAATCCGTCTGGTTGGTTTCGGCATTTTATCCCCCCCTTCCCCAGATCATTCAAAGACAACCGTTACCAGTGTCTGGTTCAAATGTGTATGGTAAAGCTGCTCTCCAAATCCGGTAAAACAGAAAAATTTATTTCCAAAGACATCCCTGTAGGCGTCCCTGAATTCCCCCACAAACCCTTCTTTTCTAAAAAGCTGTGTTCTGGAATAACAATTAATCATCATACAAAAACGTGGCGTTTTTGTATCTTTTTGTATCTTTTCGATACTCTCACGCATTATCTTTTTGTAATCCCCGGGATTCATAAGCACCATCCTGGTGTTCCCGTAAATACTGGCATAAAATGTCACACTCTTATCAGGAAGAATTTCGTGGCCGTCTGTAAGATAAATGCTGCCTGCGCTTTCCCTCCCCAGCGGATGCAGGGGCAGCTTTTCATAAAGCCCTTCCATATCCGTGTCAAAGGTTTCCATTAAGACATCTGCCGCCGGCCGGTCATCAAACTCCATCACGCGCCGTTCCCGGATGTTGACAGCAGTCGCATAAAAACTGGTTCTGTCCGGATAAAAAATATTCTCTCTGTAAAGCCTGATTCTGCCGTTTCTGTTATGTAAAAGCAGGAAAACCGCCGCCTGCCCATACACAGTACCGTTGTAGCTTACCTGATTCTGCCCGGGCGTCCCCTTGATTCCGGTGGAGCCCCCCGCCACGGGGATGTCCCATTCCTTTAATACTTTGTTCAAAGTATCCAGAACCAGTTCCTCGCAACCGTAGAAGGCTGACGTGAATTCCATACATACGGTATTCTTCACATCAGAAAGCCTGCTTACGCACCTCCTTACGCGTTTGGCATATTTATCCGGATAACGGCTGATTTCTTCCAGAACCCCGCCATAACACTCAATATCGCGGTCAAAGACACATATCACAAATCTGCCGTCCTCTATACTGTCCGCGGTAAACACGGTAGTGGCTGTTACCCCGAATACCTCTGCCCCGGGAAACCGCTCCCACAGAAGGCTGGTATAATGGGAAAATTCTTTCTCGCCGGAGAAAAAGAGCACAGTTGCAGGTTCAAAAGTAATCTGACCGAGGATTTTCTCTGTATCCCCTGAATATACTTCATATCTCATATATGCCTCCCCGCACCTTTTTAAGTCTGTCACGGAACAAATACCCAGTTTCCGAAAATATCCTGATTATATTGTATCAAAATTTCACAAAAAATGATAGTGTTTTGTATAAAAATAACAAAATCTTAAAACATCAAAAAGACAGCTGCAAAATAACATGTATTCTGCAGCTGCCCCTTTAAATTACACAGTAACGACACCCAGTATTTTGACGCCTTGTTTTTCTGTCATTGCATGAATATTTTCAAGCGATCCGAACCTGCTCTTTCCTAATTTCTCAATATATACCACGGTGCCTGTATTCGTCATATTTTCATAGGACTCCGCATCCCGCTCAATGGAGCCCCCGTATGCCGCCATAATATTGTATTTTTTTAAATCCGCAATTAACTTTTCTACTATCTGTTCCTCCTCTTTTCCCAGAACGCACGAGGACGTCAGGTAGACAGAGGATATCTGCGCCTTGCGGCAGGTCACTTTCAGGTTCGTTGCCAGAAGCCTCTGCTCTTCTTCCAGTGACAGTTCCCCCCTGTAACGGAGGTTGCGAATCATCCGGTCTAATCCCGCACCAAAACGTTTCCTGATTTCCCTGTGTGCAGACATGTCCGCCATCAGGTAATAATGGAAACACCCGGTCAGATCCTCGGTAGTCTTTAAGGTCGGAACCATCACATAAACCAGCGTAAGTACCATGGCAGATAAAAACAGCCCGATTACCAGTCCGAACAGAATATACTTTACCAGTCCGGCCGTAACAGAAACCGTCTGTCCTGCCGGAGCAGACGCGCTCTCCTCTTCTTTTTCCTGTTCATCCTCTTCCGGCTTTTCGCTTAACAGGATATTCTCATACGCGGACTTCTGCCCATCCGTAAATGCAGCCAGGGTGTTATCAAGATTCGTCTTTAAATTTGTTAAATCTGTATTAAAGCTTTGTTTTTTTGTCGCAAGTTCCGTATCAACTACAACACTCGGATTTGAATCCCTGAGTTTAATCTGATGTTTGTCCAGTGATGCGGAAAGTGTATCTGCATATTTTACAAGTACCTTGTCCAGTTCATCTGCCAGCGTTTTACTTTCCTCATCACTGCTTCCAAGCACCTTTACTGTAAACAGGGCACAGGCTTTCTTGGCACGGCTGTCCGACTCCGTTTTAAATGTTGTCGTACCGCCGCTTGTTGTAAAACTTCCGGTCTGAAGCGCATTTGTATCATCCAAAAAACCATCCCCCGTCTCAGCAGTTATAAGTTCTCCGGCCGCTACTTCATCCATCGCACCGCCAGCCTTTGAAAGTTCGCCTGCAGCCGCCCCGGAATTAATATAACCGACATAAGACTGCTTTAACATTTCCACAATGGCCTGCACCCCCATGCCCTCCGAATCGGTTTCTTCCCGGTTTACAGTTATGATGTAATTTAAGATATGAACATTTTCATTATAAGGATCCAGATTGATATACACAGAGTTTTTCCGGTAATCCAGGTTCATCTGGTACTGTCTTGCACACACCACGGCATTGTCCACAGCCGCAGCTTCTTCTTCGGTCAGGAGGTTATACGCCTGATTTTCATCACTGGCTCCATTCTGTTTTGCAGTTTCCCTCGTCCGGCTTTCGTTTTCTACTGCCGTGTTGTAAGATATATTTTTACTGACACGGTATCCTCCCGCCAGGACTGCAAACACGAGCATTGACACGACCAGTACGCGCCAGCTGCTGCAGAGCTTCCAGAACAGGTCTGTCAGGCTTATTTCCTGGTATCTTTGCGGTGCATTGTTATTCATAGCATTTTCTCCATTCTAAATTTAATTTTTCCTTTATTACTTATGAAGCTGGGTTCATGTTAATCTGCTTACGCAGGCACTACACCTTTTGTATTGAATAGGTAGGGACAATCCGCTGAATCCATATCCGGATGTCATCCGGCTCGTTTACTACATATTCGCTCAGGTTCTTCAGATCTTTAAGGAACTGCTCCTCATCAAACTCAATCGGTTTCCCAATATGTATCATATGGTTCTGCGTATCCTGCAGTCCTTCCTCTTCCATAAGCATCTCTTCGTACAATTTCTCACCCGGACGCAACCCCGTAAATTCAATCCGTATGTCCTCTCCCGGTTTATGTCCCGACAGAAGAATCAGGTTGTTTGCCAGATCCAGAATCTTAACCGGCTCTCCCATATCCAGCACAAAAATTTCCCCGCCTTTTGCAAAAGCCCCCGCCTGCAGCACAAGGGAAACCGCTTCCGGAATCGTCATAAAATACCGGATAATGTCAGGATGGGTAACTGTTACCGGTCCGCCAGATTCAATCTGCTTTTTAAAAAGCGGAATGACCGAACCGTTGGAACCAAGCACGTTTCCAAAGCGCACCGCAACGAATTCCGTATCCGAGCGGTGATTATAGGTCTGGATAATCATTTCACAGATTCGTTTTGTGGCTCCCATAATATTGGTAGGATTTACAGCTTTATCCGTGGATATCATGACAAATTTCTTTACATGCGCCTTGTCTGATGCCTGCACGACCTTCCATGTCCCAAGCACATTATTCTTAACCGCTTCATTTGGCGAATCCTCCATCAGCGGTACGTGCTTGTGCGCAGCCGCATGATATACGATATCCGGATGGTATCTGGCAAAAATATCATCCATCCTCTTGGTATTGCGGACAGAAGCAACCAGCACAACCAAATCCAGCCATGGATATTTCTTTTTCAATTCCTGCTGTACATCATAGGCATTGTTTTCATAAATATCTACAATAATCAGCTGTCTGGGTTTATGCCCTGCAATCTGGCGGCAAAGTTCAGAACCAATCGAACCGCCCCCGCCTGTTACCAGAACGGTCTTTCCCGACACATAATCCAGAATAGAATTCAAGTCCACCTCTACCGGATCCCGCCCCAGAAGGTCATTGACATCCACTTCTTTTAGTTTGGACACGGAAACATCCCCGTTTACAATCTGGTACATCCCCGGCAGACGTTTCAGCTCGCATCCGGTCTCCTTGCAGATTTCAACAATTCCTTTGATTTCCTGCGCGGATGCCGAAGGCAGCGCAATCATGATTTCCTGCACAGCCAGTTCTTCGCAGACTTCCTGTATGCTGTCCCTGCCGCCCAGAATGCGCACTCCGTGGATAAAAGTGCCTTTTTTTGATGTGTCATCATCTACAATCCCGACGATCTGCATACTGACTTCCCTGCTGTTGGTAATTTCCTTAATCAGCGCGCTCCCTGCTTCCCCCGCACCGATAATCAGTACCCGCTTTCTCTGGTTGCGGTCAATAAAAATACGTCCCCTCGCGATACGTACCAGCCGGTAAAAATACCTGCCAAACAGTGTAAATGCAAGAAGAAACATTCCGTACAACAGATAATATCCGCGCGGCAGCGGATGGCTTTCCCCTTTCTGGTAAAACGCCAGAATACAAATCATATTCACAATGCTGTCGATAATGCAGGCGGCAATCACATACAAAAGTTCTGTCGTACTGGCATAACTCCAGAGACTGCTGTAAAGATGAAGCGCAGAAAAAACCACAATGGTCACGACTTCACTGATCAGAATGGAACGCACCAGCACGCTGGCATAGTTTTCCGGAACCATGCTCCAGCGGAAATCAAACCGCGCGGACAACGCAATAATACAAGTCAGTCCCACGGCTGCAATATCATAACATATTAAAAATAATCTTCTTGTCCATAATTTTATATCCATATTTTTCCCTACTGTCTCTTACAGATTTCTTTCGTCTGTTTTAATCTCCTTTCGTATTCTACCACATCTTACCCGATTACTCAATCTGTTTTTACACTGGTAAAATATACACACCCCAAATAATTTCAAACCACTGTCTGGACTTTTCTAATGTTATAGAGTATACTTGATAAGAAATTACATAAAAATTAAGATACGATAAGGAGAGTTTACCCTTGAATACAACAACTTCGAAAACAAAACACTTCAATAAACTGCTGATCCCCATTATTCTAATGATAGGATTTATTCCAACGATTGTCCATACCTATACCTACAATACCGGACTGTCGCAGTTTGACTGGTTCCCCAATGAGTCTGAAAGCATAACCGACGTATTCTTTGCATGGAAAATGATTGCCATTATCGTGGTTGCTGCTGTCATGCTCTGCATATTTATTTTCCGCTATATTATGATGGAAGAAATTCCCCGGTTTGAAAACGCATTTTACCTTTTGTTTTTCTATGCCGGCTTCGTTGTCATGTCTGCGCTGTTTTCTCCATATAAATACTGGGTTGCACGCGGTACTTATGAATTATTTGAATCAGTATTTGCCCTTCTGGCATATCTGATTCTCTGCTACTATACTTATAATTATGTGCAGGAGAAAAAACAAATTACCGTTTTGCTGCGCTGGGCAGGCATCGGAATACTGATTGTAACACTGATTGGTGCATTCCAGTACTTCGGGCTTGATTTTTTCAAGACCTCGCTGGGCAGGCAGCTGATTACCAGCCCGAGCTACTGGGATCATCTGGATGAAATCAGTTTCGTTATGGGAGATGAAACCTCTTACACCACATTGTACAATCCGAACTTTCTTTCCTTTTATTTTGGAATGATGCTCCCGCTTGCTGTCTGCCTGATTATCGCATCAAAAAAAATGGCACACAAAATCCTCCTTCTTGTAACCGCGGTTCTTGCCGCGCTCTGCCTGCAGGGAAGCCACAGTGATTCCGGCTGGCTGTCCATTGCAATTGCAGTATGTATTGTCATCCTTGTCCTTTTAAGCCGGAAGAAAAAACTGTTTTACGCCGGTGCCGGTGTAGCGGCCGCCGGACTGGCTGTACTGCTTATAGCCGGTCAGGGTTCATCGCTTTTTACAACCTTTACCGGAACCTACCGGATGGACGAACAGTTCGCACTCCATAATGTTGAAACAAATGATGATAATGTCGTGCTGGATATCCGTGGGAAAAAAATGATTCTTTCCTATACTGTAAACGAATCTGACGGACAGATATCCATTTCATGTACCGATGAAAATAATACGGAGCTTGCCAGAACCTGCATTGATGAGGTGAACCGGATTGACCATATTGACGACAGTTCTTATGCCGCCGAATGTCTGCTGCAGCCCGTCTCGTTTAATGAAAATATTCAGGGAATCCGTGCTACCATTGACGGACAAGGGTGGAACTTTATCAATATATCCGGCGAGGGGTATTATTATGTCAATCCTGCCGGCAAGGCGGTTAAATACGAGCCTGTAAAAACTGTAAAACTGTTTAAGGAAGATGCTTTAAGCGGCCGCGGGCATATCTGGAACAATACAATTCCGCTGCTTTTAAAACATGTTTTTATCGGCGCGGGTGCCAATGCCTATATGCTCGATTATCCGCAGAACGATTATATTTACCAGTCCTATGTTGCCGGCTACAATAATTACGATGTCAAAGCGCACTGCTGGTATTTACAGCAATGGGTGGAAAACGGACTGATTGCCCTGCTTCTTCTGACTGGATTTTTGGGATGGTATATTGTCCGCTCTGTCCGGATTTACCGGAAAGCAGATTTGGATGAAAGTCTTACATGGGTGGGAATCGGGCTGTTTACTGCTGTGCTTGTATATCTTACCGCCGCAATCGCAAATGATTCCAATGTCTGTACTGCACCGGTTTTCTGGGGACTGCTCGGACTTGCCATGGCGGTAAACCGTATGATTATGGAATCCGAAGGACTTAAGAAGGTTCCTGCCGAGGCCGGGGTTGCTTCCGATACAAAATCCGGAAATGCTCCGGAAGTTTCTACTATAACAGCAGTTTCAGAAACCACAGCAGAAACTCCGGACAAAAAAACGCGGGAAGTTTCCAGTACCACTGACAGTAATAAAAACACGAATGAAAATTCAGAAAAAAATAATCC
>CAYNOE010000060.1:6994-13904 GCA_964398745.1 uncultured Lachnobacterium sp. | reverse complement strand
AGTACACAAGATTTTGCAAGAAATTTGCAAGAATCAATTTCGTAAAACGCCCTATTTTCGGGGCTTTACAGCATTTTCCGCTCATTCGAACTCAATCGTCCCCGGCGGCTTACTAGTCAGATCATACATCACCCTGTTAACCCCTTTAACCTCATTAATAATCCGCCCCATCACCTTCTGCAACACTTCAAACGGCAGATCCACTGCCTCAGCCGTCATAAAATCATCCGTATTCACAGCCCGCAGCGCCACTGCATAATCATACGTCCTTCCATCACCCATAACGCCCACACTTCTCATATTCGTAAGCGCCGCAAAATACTGGCCCATACCTTTATCCAGCCCCGCATTTGCAATCTCCTCACGGTAAATTGCATCCGCATCCTGTACAATACGGACCTTTTCTGCAGTCACCTCACCGATAATGCGGATGCCAAGTCCCGGTCCGGGGAATGGCTGGCGAAATACCAGATGTTCCGGAAGTCCAAGCTCCAGTCCTGCTTTGCGAACCTCATCCTTAAAAAGATTTCGCAGTGGTTCTATGATTTCCTTAAAATCCACATACTCCGGCAGACCGCCCACATTGTGGTGCGATTTGATAACTGCGGACTTTCCTCCCAGTCCGGACTCGACTACATCCGGATAAATGGTGCCCTGCGCAAGGAAATCCACTGCTCCGATTTTCTTCGCTTCTTCCTCAAAAACATGGATGAATTCTTCCCCTATGATTTTGCGTTTCTGTTCTGGCTCCGTAACTTTCGCAAGCTTTTCATAATAGCGTTCTGCGGCATTGACGCGGACGAAATTTAAATCAAAATCCCCTTCCGGCCCGAAAACAGCTTCCACCTCGTCACCCTCGTTTTTACGGAGCAGGCCATGATCCACAAATACGCAGGTAAGCTGTTTGCCGACCGCACGGGATAACAGCCCCGCTGCGACAGAGGAATCCACGCCGCCGGACAGCGCAAGAAGCACCTTGCCGTCTCCGACCTTGTTTCGTATTTCCTGAATCGTCGTTTCCACGAATGAATCCATTTTCCAGTCGCCGCTGCAGCCGCAGATGTTCTTTACAAAGTTTTTAAGCATTTTCACGCCTTCCGCCGTGTGCATGACCTCCGGGTGAAACTGAACTGCATATAAATTTTTTTCGGCGCACTCCATTGCCGCAACGGGACACACCGGCGTATGCGCCGTTACTTTAAATCCGGCTGGAGCTTTTTCAATATAATCCGTGTGGCTCATCCAGCAGATAGTCTTTTCAGACACCCCTGCAAATAATGCCGCATCCTTATCCGTTTCCACTTCGGTCTTGCCATACTCGCTGACCGGTGCGGCCATTACCTTTCCTCCAAGCAAAAGCGCCATAACCTGCGCCCCGTAACAGATTCCAAGAACCGGAATTCCCAGCTCAAAAATTTCCTTGTCACATAACGCGGAATCTGCACCATAAACACTGTTCGGTCCTCCAGTAAAAATAATTCCCTTTGGCGCCATCTCTTTTATTTTTTCAAGACTCATGGTGTAAGGATACACCTCACAGTATACATTGCATTCCCTGACCCTGCGCGCAATCAGCTGGTTATACTGCCCGCCGAAATCCAGCACTATGACCGTCTCTCTCTCCATCGCTGTTTGTACCATGCTGCAGACGTTGCCTGCAGCCTTTTTCCTTTCTTTTATTTTATAATGTCTTTTATCTGTTCTGAATAGTTACAAATGTTTTTCCGGTGCTTCTGGAAACTTAAATGTTATAAAAAGAAATCACATCAGCATAGACCTTTTCATGATCTTTCTCATTTAAAATTTCATGCCTCATGCCTGCATAAAAATGAATGCTTACTTTCTCAAATCCTGCTTTCTGCAGAACCGACGCGGAGTGCAGCACCCCCTTTGAAAATCCGGTGCAGGGATCCTCCCGGCCGCATGCTATCAGAATTGGAAGACAGGCATTGACATTTCTGTAATTCTCTGAATGGTTCATCCGCTCAACCAGTGTAAAAAGATCATAAAAAGCTGATGCACGAAAACCATGTCCGCAGTATGGGTCATCTTTGTAACTGCTGATATTGTCCCTGTTGAAACTCAGCCAGTCAACCTCTGTCTGGGGATTTTTAATATGTCTGTTAAAAGAACCAGTGCTGATATTCTGTAAAAGCTTTGAAAAGTAATCCGGCCCCTTTATCATACTGATTACACCTGCCAGAAAACGTCCCATGCATATTTGCAGTTTGCCCGGATAACACGGACAGCCGGAAAATACCACTTTGTCATAATCCATGGACCGTGTCTGCAAAAGATTCCGGGCAATAATGGTTCCCATGGAATGTGCAAACAGGCTCACCTGGTCAACTCCAAACCGTTTCTTAATATATCTGGTGATCAGTATCTGGTCTGTCAGCAGATATTTTCCCCCTTTTTCCTCCCGGAAAAAACCAAGAAGTGGTGCATTTTCTCCGTGTCCGCGCATATCGGAGGTTACAACGGTATATCCCGCCTGGCAAAGCCTTTTGGCAAAATCCCCGTAACGTTCCTTATGTTCTTCCATTCCGTGAATAAGCTGGATACAGCCCTTCATATTATCTGCTTCGTAAATGCCAAGGCTGAGTTTATAACCGTCCTTCGCCGTAAGCGTCACTGATTTCATACCATTTCCTCCAATTGAACATCAGTCCATACTAATTTACCTGATATCAAATGTGCTGATGCTACATGCATTTTTCCTGCAAAAATATTTTAACACGAAAAATCAAACGTTATACTTTCTACCATTATATCTGTAATTACTGCTGCTGGCAAGAAAAAACGGTTTACTTTTCATACGATAAACTGCAGCGGCCCGCTCCCCTTTCCCAAATCCAGCATGGCAGAAAGCGCATGGGAAAGGTAATCCTTTGCATGCCGCACGGCAGACTCCAAATCCTCTCCTTTTGCCAGTCCGGCGGCAATCGCACTGGAAAGCGTACATCCTGTTCCATGGGTATTGGGATTGTCAATCCGCTTTCCGTAAAACCAGACCGCCGGACCGTCGGTTCTGTAAAGCAGATCATTTGCATCATTAAGCTGGTGACCGCCTTTCAGCAGAACTGAGCAGCCGTAACTTTTGGAAATCCGTTCCGCCGCTTTTTCCATATCCTCTGCCGATGTAATCCTCATTTCACTTAACACTTCAGCTTCGGGAATGTTCGGCGTAACCACTGTGGCAAGCACCAGCAGCTTTTTTGTCAGGGTTTCCACTGCTTCCTCACTCATCAGCCTCGAACCGCTTGTGGCAACCATAACCGGATCCACCACAATATTTTTTGCATGGTACTCCGTAAGTTTTTTCGCAATTGACAAAATTAACGGCGCAGAAAAAACCATTCCTGTTTTCACTGCGTCCGGTACAATATCTGTAAAAATGCAGTCAAGCTGCTCCTCCAGAAAATAAGGCGTAACTTCCATAATATCCTTAACGCCCATGGTATTCTGGGCGGTCAGTGCCGTGATGGCACTCATGGCATACACCCCATTAACTGTCATTGTTTTAATATCCGCCTGGATTCCTGCTCCCCCGCTGGAATCACTTCCTGCAATTGTAAGTGCTGTTTTCATAATCTGCTGCTTTTCCTTTTTAAATTTTATTTTTAACCGTAACTATTCCAGGGGGCTCGAATAGAGCCACTGCCCCATATATGAGCAAAAGAAGGCAGGTAATAAGGAATCTTCCCGCAAAGCGGATCCCTCCTTATTACATAGCAAGACGTACCGCAATTTTACGCAGCTCTGCCGCTTCCTGTCCGATATCGCTGCATGCAAAAATCCCGCTGACAACCGCAATTCCTGCAATGCCCCTTCCCTTCAGCTGCATCGCATTTTCCGCAGTAATTCCGCCGATTGCCACAACCGGAATCTGCACGCTTTCACAGATTTTCTGCAAAAGGTCATGGTCCAGTGGAATGGCGTCTTTTTTTGTACTGCTGCCAAACACTGCACCGCTTCCAAGATAATCTGCCCCGGAAGCTTCCGCTGCCTTTGCCTGTTCGACAGTCTTTGCTGTCACTCCGATTATTTTGTCGCTGCCAAGAATTTCCCGTGCCTTTTTTATTTCCATATCCGACTGTCCGATATGCACGCCGTCTGCCCCTGTCCTCTTTGCCAGTTCCACGTCATCATTAATGATAAGCGGTGCATGATATGCATGGCAGAGCGGCAAAAGCGTGCGCGCTTCCTTTTCAAAATCCTCCGTGGACAGATTTTTCTCCCGCAGCTGCACCATTGTCACTCCGGCTTTCAGTGCCTGCTCCACCTGCTGGTACAAAGTTTCCTCCCCCAGCCAGCTTCTGTCTGTCACCGCATATAATGTAAGCATTTTTCGTTCCAGTCTCATCCGTTGTCCCTCCTTTGAACATCCGCCCTTTTGATGGAGTATTACAAATTCTACAACAAAGTTGCAATTAACTCTGCATTGTCCTTTGCACTCAAATAAGCCGGAGCAATATCAAATACACTCTTACATCCGGTCTGTCCTTCTTTGTACAGGCGGTATGCAGCTCTTGCATAAGAAACAAGAACGCAGGAAGTAAATTCCGGATTGGAATCAAGTTTTAAACTGTATTCAATCAGATGGCTGTTTTCTTCTTCCCAGCCGGTCTTTCCACTGCGGAGAACAAAACCTCCATGCGGAATGCCACTATGGTTTTTATTTAATTCCTCCTCACTGATGAAATGTACAGTTGTGTCATAATCTGCAAAATAATTTGGCATGGTTTTAATTTCATTTTCTACTTTTGCAGCATCCGCACCTTCTTCTAATACTACAAAACATTCTCTTGTGTGTTTATCATGTGTCGCCAGATCAGGATTTTCTCCATTTCTTACTGCGTCCAAAGCTGCACTGACTGGAATTGTATATTGCTTTGCATCTTTTACTCCTTCAATCCGGCGGATGGCATCCGAATGTCCCTGGCTGACACCTTTTCCCCAGAACGTATAGTCCTTTCCGTTTGGCAGAATAGCACTGGCATACATACGGTTCAGGGAAAACATACCAGGATCCCATCCTGCTGAAATGATACCAATTCTGCCGGACTCCTTTGCAGCAGCATCCACTTTTTTATAATGCTCCGGTATGTTCGCATGAGTATCAAAACTGTCCACAATATTAAACATTTTTACATATTCCGGCGATTGTACGGGTAAATCCGTAGCACTTCCGCCACACAGTATCATGACATCAATTTTGTCCTTCCAGCTTTCCACATCCTTTACATGACAGACTGCTGCTGTCTTTGTAAGAACAGATAATTTTTCCGGGTCTCTGCGGGTAAATACTGCCGCTAATTCCATATCGGGATTCTGCTTAACGGCACATTCAACGCCGCGGCCTAAATTTCCATAACCTAAAATTCCAATTCGTATGCTCATAGTTTTCTCCTTTTTCATATATCTCTTTTGACTTTCATATCATTATATAAATTCGGGAACAGCCTTGTCAAGCCTTCCCTGGACAGTGAAAAACCGCTGAACAATTCCAGCGGTTCCAAAATCACAATATTTAATTTGTCTATGCACCATGCTGGTGCGCATATTTTTCTTTGGTTGCCATGCCGCCGCGGATATGCCGTTCGGATTTATTAACATCCAGTACTTTTCTCGTCTCCTGCGCAAGGGACGGGTTCACCTGTTCAAGCCGCTCGGTAACATCCTTATGTACGGTAGATTTTGAAATCCCAAAATGTTTTGCTGCCTGACGCACAGTTGTGTTGTTCTCGATAATATAATTAGCAATTTCCACTGCCCGCTCTTCAATATAAGTTTTCAAAAAATTACTCCTGCATTGTCTGTTTGTACAGTGTATGCAGGGTAATTTCCACATATGATTGCAGGAAGTAAAAATGAATCTTTACTGGTACTTTTACTTAAAAAAATCCACCGCCTGCTGGAATTTTTCAGCCATCGTACTCATAAGTCCGGACTTGTCGCTGATTTCTGAAATTGCATGTGTAATATTCTCCACACTGGCGGTAACTTCCTGGTTGGAGGCTGCATTCTCCTCGCTGATTGCACTTAAGTCCTGTACATTACCGATAATACCATCCTTAAGCCCTTTCAGTTCCTCTGTTTTCCTGTCAATGCTGTCAATCTGTACCAGGGATTTCTCAATCTCCAGGCTCAGACTGTTAAACTTGTTCTGTGTTTCCGTAATCTGATTCTGTTCAGCTGCTATGGTTTCTTTAATTACTTCCGTCAGATTCACGGAGTCCCCGGATTTTGAAATAATTTCATCCGCCAGTTCTTTAATCTGGTTTGCACCGTCGCTGCTCTGCTCGCTTAACTGCTTGATGCTTTCCGCCACTACTGCAAAACCTTTTCCCACATCACCGGCTCGTGCAGCCTCTATGGATGCATTCAGGCTTAACAGTTTCGTCTGGTCCGCAATTCCCAGAATCAGTTCAATTGCATTGTTGATTTTCCCAACAGATTTATTTGTGTCAAGCACCTGCGTGTTAATGGAATTAATCGCCTCAACCGACTTGTGGCTGCTGTCCATCACCTGTCCCATGGACTCCATCGCCTCACTGCTCACACGGTGCATATTTTCAGAACTTGCCGCCAGCTGCTCAACATTCACGGAAATGTCCGCAACGCTTTCACCCATGCGCATAACCTGGGCGTTGACACTCTGCACATTTTCCGCCATGTTCATTGCCGTACTCGCCAGTTCCCCTACTGCATTATTAATTAAAACGGCATTGCCCGAACTTTCCTCACTCAGCCTGTCCACTTCCGTCACCTGGTCCATCAGGTTTGATGAGGTGGACTTGACATCGTCCACAATGCTCTTCAGGTTTCCCTGCAGTGCCTTTGCACTCTCAATCGTATCCGAAGTTTCCTTCAGAAAACTCCGTGTCTCAAGCCCTGTATGAAGGTT
>CAYNOE010000060.1:0-6894 GCA_964398745.1 uncultured Lachnobacterium sp. | reverse complement strand
CCATCCATTCATCCCAGTCAATGCCAAAATAGAAGTTCACATCCTCACAAACCGCAGCCAGTCTGGATTTCGTCTGGCTGATCAGGTTCTCTTTCAGTATACCGGATGCCATCACAATTACAATCAGCATCGCAATTAACAGCGGCATCATGCCTATTAACAGCAGCATCTGCATCATGGATAATTTCTTTTTTTTCTTTTGCATAATCATACTCCTTTTCAGGTACGCCAAACTCAAAAACAGCACTTAAACCATATAAGTGTATTCTACCATGTCTACTGAAGGGCTTCAAGAAAAAACTTTTTCTAATTCCAAAATCCTAATGCAAACTCCCCGGCATTGTGATATTATTTGAATCGCGGACCGGACATCCCATGTCCAGTCCCGCAAAATACGGCATTTCTCACTTTGTGTCGTGTTTTTCATAAGGCAGATATGCTAATCTGCATTTGAAAGGAGAAACATATGGACCAGAAAAAAACGGGCAGCCTGTTAAAAGAGCTGCGCAAAGAAAAAGGTATGACGCAGGAACAGCTTGCCGAATACCTGAATGTATCCGGAAGAACCATATCACGCTGGGAAACCGGGGCAAACCTGCCTGACCTCGACCTGCTGGTTACACTTTCGGATTACTATGAAATTGATATCAGGGAACTTTTGGATGGAGAAAGGAAAAGTGAGAAAATGAACGAAGAACTTAAGGAAACATTATTAAAGACGGCCGATTATGCGAACCATGAAAAACAGCAGATTGCAAAACGGATGTGTATCCTGTTTTCGCTCGGACTGGTTGCATTTATCATCTATCTTGTGCTGGAATACCTGGGCATGGCAGACAGCGGAATTACGGAAGACATTGCAAGTGCCGCCCTTGGATTTTCCTTTGGCACCATGATATGCGGTGTATTGTATACCAGCGGCTGGCTGTTTAAATTCAAGGCATTCAAAAAAAGACTTCTGGGCAGATCCTGAAATTTAATTGCATTGCAGGGGTTGACATAAAACTGTAGTAGGTGTATATATAATACATAAACAGATTAACATAAAGCTGCAGATGAAAACCCTCTGCAGAACAGAAAGGAGTATGCAGACATTTTATGGAAACGATACTATCCGTACAGAACTTGCAAAAAACATTTAAGCTGTCCAAAAAACAGCAGAAACTTGAAAAAGACCACGCATCAAAAAAAATCGCGGTGGCAGGACTTAATTTCGAAGCATATAAAGGAGAGGTGTTCGCGCTTCTCGGCCCAAACGGTGCAGGCAAAACCACTACCTTACGTATGATTTCCACACTCATCAAACCGGATGCGGGAGACTGCATTGTGGACGGTTCCAGCATTGTCACGGAACCAGAAGCAGTCCGTGCCAAAATTGGGTTTCTGACCAGTGAATTAAAGCTGGAGGACTTTTTTACACCGAATTATTTATTCGATTTCTTTTCCGACCTCCACGGCGTCACTGACAGCGACCGGCAGCAAAGAAAGGAAAAACTGTTTAACATATTCGGAATCAACCGGTTCGCCGAGGTAAAAGTGGCAAACCTCTCCACAGGAATGAAACAGAAGATTTCCATTGCCATTTCGCTGGTACATAATCCGGACATTATCATCTTTGACGAACCAACCAACGGACTGGACGTTATCACAGCAAAAACCGTTACCGATTTTCTCCTCTCCCTTAAGGAAGAGGGAAAAACCGTCATTGTATCCACCCATATTTTCAGCCTGGTGGAAAAAATCGCAGACCGTGTCGGCATTATTATTAACGGAAAAATGGTACGCTGTGATTCCCTTACTGCAATGACAACAGAAAAATGCCTCGAAGATGTATTCTTCGATACTTATGTTCAGGAGGTTGGAACCGATGAAAAGTAATTTAGCCACAATCATAAAAAAAGAACTGTCCCGTTTTTTTATGGACAAAAAACTTCTTCTTAATACCGTGCTGGTACCCGGACTGATGATTTACATCATTTACACGCTGATGGGAGGCGTATTTTCCAGCCTGCTGACCACCGATGACAGCTATGTGTACAAAATTTCCGCTGCTGGTATGCCGGAAAGTATTAAAGCCGTGTTAAAGGAATCGGATATCCCGTACAAAGAAATCAGTGCGGATGATGTAATGGCAAAAAAGGACAAAATTACAGATGGTTCCGAAGACCTCTGCATTGTTTTTCCGGATAACTTTGATTCAGTTGTTGAAAGCTATGACAGCCAGTCAGGCACTGCTGCACCGGAAATCCAGATTTACTATAACTCCGGTGAGACGGCATCGTTTGAATGTTACCAGGCCATTACCAGTATGCTGGATGCCTATGAAAACAGCATGATAAACAAATTTGACATCAACAGCTCTGACAATACTTTTGACCTGGCAGACGGCTCAGACCTGATGTCACGTATGATGCTCGGACTGATCCCGATGCTGTTTCTGACACTGCTCTACAGTGGCTGCTGCGCCATTGCCCCGGACTTTATCGCAGGGGAAAAGGAGCGTGGTACCGTGGCAACACTTCTCGTTACTCCTATGAAACGAAGTTCTCTTGCCTTTGGTAAAATCATCAGTATGAGTATCATGACCCTTTTAAGCGGTATCTCCAGTTTCCTCGGCGTAATGCTCTCCCTGCCAAAGCTTGCAAACATGGAAGGGGGCAACAGCATGTTTGATTTTTCCGGTCTGGGCGCCAGGGAATATATACTACTGTTACTTCTGGTTATTTCCGTTGTGCTGGTGCTGATATCGGTACTGTCCCTGCTTTCTGCACAGGCAAAAACGGTCAAGGAAGCTTCCACAGCAATGGGACCATTAAATATTATTATAATGATCGTAGGAATCGCAGGCGGATACATGGCTGCCGTTGATACCGGAATCGCCACAAGTTTTATTCCGCTTTACAACTTTGCCAAAAACATGACCTGCATATTCGCCGGAAACGTGGATGCACTTGCGATTATCATTACAATAATCAGCAATTTTGTTTACACGGCAATCGCAACATGGATTTTAACACGCATATTTAACAGCGAAAAATTAATGTTTGCAAAATAAACATGGATAAATAAAAACAGCCGGGACTCCGCAGCTCCTGACTGTTTTTATTTTAATTATAACTTTCCGTTTTTTTCCGAAACAGATCATATACCCATTTGCCGCTTATGCTTAAATCCCCCTTCTTAAAACCGCTTGTTTTTTTACAGCTGCTTTTAATCATTGCAGAAGTTTCATTTTTATTGGAAAGATTCCATGCCACATAACTTACATCATATTTATCCAGAAGCTTTATCCACTTGTCCGCCTGCTTTTTATTGATGCTGCCGTTTCCGCTGGCATCACAGATTCCAAATTCACTGACAAACAACGGAAGCCCGCTTTTAATTGCGCTTTCTGCTGTTTTTCGCAGGGAATCCTGATGTGTTCCGGCATAAAAATGCAGCGCATACATGATGTTGTCCTCTTTTATAGGACTGGCAGCCGCCTTGTCCACCTCCTGCGACCATGTCGGCGTGCCGACAATAATCACCGCGTCCTCATCATTTTCACGGATAACTGGAATAATGGAATTCGCATAGGATTTAATGGTTTTCCAGTCTGTCCCGCCGTTTGGCTCGTTACAGATTTCATATAGCACATTCGTATAATCCGAAAATTCATCTGACATTTCCTTAAAAAATGCCTTTGCTGCTTTTTTATGCTTTTTAGGGTTACCGTCGCTTAAAATATGCCAGTCAATAATCACATACATATCATGTTCCGCAGCCAGCTTCACGCCTTTTTTTACAAGCTTTTTTAAGGCCTTTTTATTGGCAGCGTCCCCACTGCAGTACCCGTTATATTCTTCGGTATACATCGCAAGCCTGACAACATTTGCGCCCCATTTATCATGCAGTTCTTTAAAACATTTGTCATTTACATATTCCGGATACCAGCTTAAGCCATGGGTGCTTACGCCGCGAAGCTGGACAGTATTTCCGTCCTCATCACACAGCACGGTATTTTCCACATGGAGCGCAGGCAGTTTTCCTTTTGCCTGCACCGGCTGGATTCCAGAAAATAAAATGCCAAAAACCAGTACACTGCACAATACCGAAAGAACCCTTTTTATAATTTTTCCCATTTTCTTTTCTCCTCCTTTGAACATCGGTTTACGCAATAGAAGTCACTTTATAATCCTGCTCCTCCACTGCATTTTTTAAAACATCATCCGAAACCTCTCCCTGCAGTTTCACAACCGCCGTTCCTGCCTCATGGCTGACCTCTGCGGTTTCCACTCCGGAAAGCTCTTCCAGTGTTTTTTTTACCCGTGCCTCGCAGTGTCCGCACATCATGCCTTCAATATGCATTGTTTTTGTCATAATAATATCCTCTCTTTCTTGTTTTTGTATATGGTTACTACCGGTAAAACCGGCAGGCTGCCCCGGTGTCCTTTTTTCTGTCAGAGTTTCTGCCTGAACAGAACTTTCTTTATCTGTAAATCCGCTACGTCGTATATGTTTCTCCTTATAAGGCGAAAACAGGTTGAGCCGCAGCGCATTTGTTACTACACAGAAGCTTGAAAGACTCATCGCCGCTGCTGCAAACATCGGATTCAGTTTAATCCCTGACAGAGGATACCACACTCCGGCCGCAAGCGGAATCCCTATGACATTGTAGAAAAATGCCCAGAACAGATTCTGCCTGATATTGCGGAGCGTTGCAGCGCTTAAACGGATTGCCGCAGGCACATCCGAAAGACTGCTTTTCATCAGCACGACAGACGCTGCATCAACCGCCACATCCGTTCCTGCCCCGATGGCAATTCCGGTATCCGCACGGGTGAGCGCAGGAGCGTCATTGATTCCGTCCCCCACCATCGCCACACGGACGCCGCTTTCCTGGATTCTTTTTATCTCCTGCTCTTTTCCATCCGGCAGCACTCCTGCAATCACCCTTGTGACGCCCGCCTGCGTGCCAATCGCATTTGCCGTCTGTTCATTATCCCCTGTCAGCATCACGACCGGAATATTCATTTCCCGAAGCTGCCGTACTGCATCCGGGCTGTCCTCACGGATGGTATCCGCCACGGCAATAATCCCAAGCAGTTTTTCATCTGCCGCAAACAAAAGCGGCGTCTTTCCTTCTTTTGCAAAATGCTCTGCCTGCTTTTTTATTTCAGCGCTGACCTTAAGCTGCGAACTGACATATTTTACACTTCCGCCTGTTAAAATTTTACCGCCCGCCTTTGCACAAAGCCCGTTTCCTGCCAGAGCCTCAAAATCCTCCACCTCTCCGTACAGCACTTTCTTTTCCCCGGCATATGCCATTACGGCGCGGGCGAGCGGATGTTCGCTCTTTGCCTCCAGCCCTGCCGCAATCTGCAGAAGCTGCGTTTCCGTTACCCCGTTTACCGGAAAAAGGTCTGTCACCTCCGGTTCGCCGCTTGTAATGGTTCCTGTCTTATCCAGAACAACCGTCTGTGTCCGTCCGGTATTTTCAAGGGAAACTGCACTTTTAAACAAAATTCCGTTCCTTGCGCCCACACCGCTTCCGACCATAATCGCAACCGGAGTGGCAAGCCCGAGGGCACACGGACAACTGATTACCAAAACAGAAATTCCGCGCGCAAGCGCAAACCCAATGGTCTGTCCCGCAAACAGCCAGACAATAACCGTAACTGCAGCAACTGCAATCACGGCCGGTACAAAAAACGCTGAAACCCTGTCCGCAATTTTTGCAATCGGAGCCTTCGTGGCAGCCGCATCCGATACCATTTTAATAATCTGGGAAAGAGTGGTATCCTCTCCCACCCGCGTTGCTTCACACTGCAAAAAGCCTGACTGGTTGGCAGTTGCCGCACTGACCCTGTCACCTGTTTCCTTATCCACCGGAATACTTTCGCCGGTCAGTGCCGCCTCATTTACCGCGCTGCTTCCTGAGACCACCCTGCCATCCACTGGTATGTTTTCTCCGGGACGGACAAGAAAAATATCTCCTTTCTGTACTTCTTCAATGGAAACGGTCACTTCCTGCCCGTCCTTAAGAACCGTGGCTGTTTTCGGCGCAAGCTTCATCAGGCTTTTTAATGCATCGGTTGTCTTTCCCTTGGAATGTGCTTCAAGCATTTTTCCCACAGTAATCAGAGCCAGAATCATTGCCGCCGACTCAAAGTAAAACTCATGCATATACTCCATGACTGCTGCCGCGTTCCCTCTCATCTGCGCATCCGTCATCGCAAAAAGCGCGTAGGTGCTGTATACAAAGGATGCTCCCGCACCTAAAGCCACAAGGGTATCCATATTCGGGGAACCGTGGAGCAGACCTTTAAAACCACTGATAAAAAACTTCTGGTTAATGACCATAATCATAACGGTCAAAAGAAGCTGCACCAGTCCCATCGCTACATGGTTTTCCGCCAGAACTGCAGGAAGCGGCCAGTTCCACATCATATGCCCCATGGAAATATACATAAGAACCGCCAGAAAAACAAGGGATGCTGCCAGCCTTTTTTTAAGAAGCGGCGTTTCTTTGTCCCGGAGCGATTCCTCCGCTTCCTGGTACATACCGGCACTTTCCCCTTTTCCTTCACTGCGGTTCTGTCCCTTTGGAAAAGCCCCGTACCCCGCAGCCTCGACTGCGGAAATCACTGCACTGGCATCCGCGGAACCCGTCACTCCCATGGAATTCGTAAGAAGACTGACCGAGCAGGACTCCACTCCCTCTACGGCTGAAACCGCACGCTCCACACGCGCAGAACAAGCCGCACAGCTCATGCCAGTTATATTATACTGCTGCATATTGTTCCTCCTGTAAGTTGTATCCCTTACGGGATACGGCAGTGGTTGAGCAAATCACATTTAAGTTTGCTTCGCAAAGTGATTTGCGTAGGTCGTATCCCTGACGGGATACGACAG
>CAYNOE010000059.1:0-14007 GCA_964398745.1 uncultured Lachnobacterium sp. | reverse complement strand
CCCGGATCGTTGGTATGTACGTGAGTCTTAACGATCTCATCGTCCGCTACCACAACGATAGAATCCCCTATGGATTCCAGATATGCTTTGTATTCTTTTTCCTCCTTGTCAGAAAGAGGGCGGTTTAATACGATAATAAATTCGGTACAGTAACCAAATTTGATTTCTTTTTCGGTTTCCGCAGAAATTTTGAACAGGCCGGAAACGGAATCCGTGCCTTCAATGCTGTAATCCACTTCCCGGCCAAGCAGACAGTCATATGCGCCCTTTAATACCTGCATCAGCCCCTGTCCGCCGGAATCAACAACGCCTGCCTGCTTTAAAACCGGAAGCATTTCCGGCGTCTGGTCCAGTACATGGTCTGCATACTGAATCACTTCTTTGCAGAAATAAACCAGATCGTCCGTTTCCTGCGTAAGCTCAAGCGCCTTGTCGGCCGCTCCCTTTGCAACAGTAAGTATGGTTCCTTCCTTCGGCTTCATTACTGCTTTGTAGGCGGTTTCTACTGCCTTCTGGAATGCATCCGAAAGAATCATGACGTCAATTTCCTGGTATTCTTCAATTACTTTGCAGAATCCACGGAAAAGCTGGGATAAAATGACACCGGAATTTCCCCTGGCGCCACGCAGGGAACCGGAAGAAATGGCTTTTGCCAGTGATTTCATGTTTAAGGTATCCAGCGCGCTTACTTCTTTTGCCGCCGACATGATTGTCATGGACATATTTGTGCCTGTATCCCCGTCCGGAACCGGAAATACGTTTAATTCATTAATCCAGTCTTTTTTTGCATCCAGATTTTTTGCTGCCGCAAGAAACATCCTGGATAATAATTCAGAGTTTATACTTGTAATTTCCAATGTCTTTCCCTCCCCTAGTCGATTACCCGCACACCTTCGACGTAGATATTGATTTTGCTGACTGCCATGCCGGCGAATGCCTCAACCTTGTATCTTACTGTATCCGTCAGATTTTCCGAAACGGTATTAATGCTTACGCCATACGCAACAATTACATGAAAATCAATGGTGATCCGGTTGTCTGCCTCTATGTTCACACTAATCCCATGCGTCAGGTAATCACGCTTTAAAAGCTTGACCAGACCGTCTTTCATATTTACAGCCGCCATGCCAACAATACCGAAACACTCTACAGCCACGGAACCGGCATAGGTTGCAATAACATCTTCATCAATCAGGATTTTTCCATACTGGGTGTCCAACTGTCCCTTCATACTCCCTACCTCCGTAATCAGTACATAACTGTTACTATTATACCCATTATTTATAAAAAAGTAAATAATTAGTAATTTATTTCATATTTTTTATATTTTTTCCTTGCAAACCAAAACTGAATCTGATAAAATAAGCATGTTGTGAACCTGCAGGGACAGGAAAGATAAATGCAAGGAGGTGCAAAAACATGGCAAAATGTGCAATTTGCAATAAGGGCGTGCATTTTGGAAAAAATGTCAGTCATTCCCATAGAAAATCCAACAGGATCTGGAAATCAAACATCAAACGTGTACACTGCAAAATAAACGGAGTACCAAAAAGAATTTATGTTTGTACTTCCTGTCTTAGATCCGGTAAAGTGGAAAGAGCTTAAATGACAAACCTGGAACCGTCGCATTGCGATGGTTCTTTTTTTATTTGCAGGATGAAAAAAGCAGGTATGAAAGCACGAGGACGCCGGCAATAAGCAGGATTCCGATTATTCCACCGCCGATAAAAAACATAGCCAGCATTCCCAGTCCAAACCAGAAAAGAGTATATCCCCAGATTCGTTTCACGGCTCCACCCAAAAAGCACATATATTACTTTAATATATGCAGGGTAATGCAGTCTATGACTGCATTACCTGCGTATACCCGATTTTAAAAGAATCTTACTCTTCACTTTCAGCGCTGGCATCATCAGAAAAATCATCCGGCTCCACGTCATGCTTTCCAGCAGTGAATTTATTTATTACATCCGGAACCATGTCGAGAATCTTTGTCATGCCGTCCTGGTTCTTGACATTGACAAGCCTGGTTTCCCCGTTCTGGATAACAAGTACGGCGCTTGGGTTAATTTTTCCTCCCATACCGCCTGCCCCGTTATTGCTCTTCTCCTGCGCAAATGCGCCTGCCGCAACACCGAAGGATACATCCACAAGCGGAAGGATAATGGTATCTCCAATGTGTATCGCATCCCCGACAACGGTTTTTGTTGTGATGAAGCTGTCCATTCCCTTAAAAAGGGACTCCACTGTATTGTTAAAACTGTTATCTGCCATTTCATAACCTCCTTGGTTCATATGTACTTTTTAAGTACACTCTTTTCTAGTCATAATCTTATTATATAGGTTCTGACAGTTCTTATCAAGAACTATTCCCAGTAAAAGAACAAGAATTTGAATTCCGTACAGATATCCCCTGAAATCAAAGTCTGTTTCAAAGTATGCTTTTTCTGCGGCAAAATCCGGCAGAATGTTCCAGTGGTATTTGTATCCTGTCGGGAACAGGGAAAACACCCCAAGCAGTTCACCGGTAATATCCGGTGAGCCCGCAGAAAATTTCAAATCAAGTTTTGATTTTTTAGGGCTTAGGTGTTTCAGCACAGAAAATAAATTCTTTTTTAATTTGCGGAATGCCGCACGGTTTTCCTCGCACGAAAAGAACCCTTTAAATTCCTTTGTTTTTTCACGAATATTTGTGATGATACTGACCAGCCGCCCAAAAAACTGACGGATTTGTTCAATACAGTGTATAAACTTCATCCGGATTCTGTAAACGAAGTGTCCGTGTTCCTTTTTCTGTCCGGTTTCCTGATTCCATGTTTCCTGACCCAGCGGTTCATCCTGCCCGGATTCCGGCACTGAAAGCATCGTAAGCTCACTGCCCGCTGACGAATCTGGTCCGGAATATGCAGAATCCGGCCCGGTCTTTTTATTAGTATCCTCAAATTTTTCCGGATTATCACGTTCTCTGAGATTTTTTTTAATTCCAAAAATCCGTATATACATGGAGGAACCAGCTTCACCAATATCCGCGCTAAATCCGGCCAGATGGAACAAAAAATAAATTCCTGCTTTCATATTTAGTTTTTTATCATGAAAACTGCCCTTAATCAGGTACTTTATGGGACAGAATAAAATAACAAAAACCAGTAAAAGAAAAAGCCCCAGCAGAACCAGAAGAATGAGTCCGGCAATTTTTAAAACCAGAAGGAATATACTCATGCCAGCCTCCGTTTTTCGCTTAAATACGCCCGGATATCAACAGTTCCGGTATTCTGATAGGTTTCCTCTACAATACGCTTTACCAGAAGGACAGCATCCTTATATCCTTTTGCCAGACCGATAATCTGCAGGTTTTTCTTTGGATACGCCTTCTGCATCAGCACCCATGACGGAATAATGTCCAGAAGATTTTCGCGGTTGGATGCAAGGGTGATAACATAAACAGAAACTGTACCCGCATTATGGTTGATTTTCCACCTTATCCGGTTGACCTTACTGTCTGCAATTGAATCGCTGATATAAAGCTTATGGTACCATTTCATGCAAAGATCTCTCCATCATTTCCTTAATAGTATTTGCGGCTTCCCCACAGATTACTTTTTTTCAGATCCAGATACTCATCATATGCTTTTTCCAGAATCTGCTTTTCATTTGGGAATCTGAGTAAATGGTATGCCTCGTGAAATTTATAGTATCCACTGTCTACGAAATACTCTTCTTTCTGCGGCTTACTGTAATAGCTCTCTCCCATCATCAGATACCAGTGAACATTTTTTTCCACAGTGTCCTTTGTGACTGCAAACCGGTACTGGCTTTTTCCCACATACTGAATAATGGTTGCCCTGGCACCGGTTTCTTCCAGCACTTCGCGAAGAGCCGTTTCCTTATAATCCTCATCCTGCTCCACCGTGCCCTTGGGAAGCACCCAGCCCTCATATCTGTTCCGGCAGTTCTTGTATAAAAGTAATATCTTTCCTCGAAAGATTACGATACCACCGCAGCTTGTTGCCTCTATCATTGTATATCCTCCGTAACAGTCCTAATAGCAGTATATCATCTGTTAAAATATACGTCAAATATCTTCTTTGCAACCGGCGCAGCAACAGAGCTTCCGGCACCGCCCTTTTCCACAATTACCGCAACCGCAAGATCTTCATATCCTTTTTTTTTCGCAAAGCCTGTAAACCATGCATTGGTCTGGTTTGTGGTGTCTGAAATCTGTGCGGTTCCGGTTTTTCCGTAAGCCTCGTAGGACTGTCCCGAAAGCCTGCTTCCGGTTCCGTCTGTCACTGCGGAACGCATATAGCGTTTCAGAAGCTTTGCTTCTTTTGAAGTAAGGATGGTTTTATATTCCTGCGGCTCACTGGTACTTATAGTGTCCCCGCTGGCGTTTTCGGTATGGTCCACAAGGTATGGCGTCATAACCATGCCGCCATTGTCCACTGCTGAGGCAACCAGAAGCATGTGCAGCGGGGATACAAGGGTTTTTCCCTGCCCGATTCCGGTTTCCATCACCATTCCTGCCGAATCCGTATCCGTGAGTGAAAAACTGCTTTTGGAGGACTCCAGGCGGATGGGCAGATTCTGGTTAAACAGCATGGATTCACAAGTCTTTTGAAAACGTTCCCTGTCCAGTGTTAAGGCTATATTTGCAAACGACACGTTGCAGGAGTTTGCAAACGATGACTGCAGGGTTTCATTTCCATGGCTTGTGTTTCCGGCGCAGTGGATAGTCTTGCCGTCCGCCGTGATAAAACTGTTACAGTCATAGGAATAGTCTTTGTATTTCCTGGGGTTTTCCCTGTAATACTCCGTTGCCGTAAAAATCTTAAAAACTGAACCCGGTGCGTATTTTCCTTGTGTGGCGCGGTTATACAGCGCGGTGCTGTCATCGGAACTGACCGTTTCCCAGTCTTGTTTGATGGTATTGGGATCATAATCCGGTTTCGATACCATGGCAAGGATTTTTCCGGTCTTCGGTTCCATCACAATCACTGCCCCGTCAAAACTTCCCAGTGCGTTATATGCAGTCTTCTGGATTTGTGTATCCAGCGTGGTGACTATATTATCCCCTTTGCTTTTATTTCCTGCAATGTCATTTCCCATCTGTTTTATGAAAAATTCGTGGGAACGCAGAAGCGAAAAATTTTCCTGGTTTTCCAGTCCGGCTTTTCCGTTTTCGGCATAGCCGACCACATGGGCAAACATTCTGCCATAAGGATATTCCCGGGTTTCCGTCCCGTCCTTAGCCACTTTTGTGCGGGCTAAGGTTTCACCGTCCGCAGACTGGATTTTTCCGCGGACAACCCGTTTTGAAAACAGATCCTGCAGGGAATTATACGGGCTGTTGATAAAGGTTTCACTTTTTACGGTCTGAAAGTAGACAAAATATGCCATCATTGCAAGAAACAGTGCAAGAAACAAATACATTACAACAAGGAATTCCCTGTTTCTGGATTTAGCCTTTGGTTTCTTTTCTTCCCTGTGCTTTTTTTCCACGGCGTTTCCCTCCTTTCAGCTTCTGCTCTTTCTTTTTTATCCGGTCATCAAACTGCATAATATAAAGTCCCTGTATAATTCCGAAAATAATCATGGTGGAAATCAGCGAGCTTCCGCCGTAGCTTACGAGCGGCAGTGTCACGCCGGTGGACGGGATAAATTTAATCACGCCGCCAACCGTCAGAAAAACCTGTGTGGCATAGAGCGTGCCGAGTCCCACGGCAGTCAGGCGGTAAAAATTATCCTTAAGCTTCATCGCCACGTTCATGATCATAAAAAAGCAGCTGATGCACACCATCAGCAGGCAGAGTGCAAACACCCCGCCCATTTCCTCGGAAATGGCTGCAAAGATAAAGTCTTTGCTGACGACTGGAATTTTAAGCGGAAGTCCCTGCCCAAGTCCCAGCCCGAACCATCCTCCGGTTCCTATGGCAAAAAGCGACTGGCACACCTGGTAACCGGCATCGTCAATGACTGAAAGAGGATCTTTCCACGCCAGAACCCTTGTCTGTACATGGGAAAACAGATGGTATCCGGCAACGGCTGCAACGGCCATGGCAAAAAAACCGGCTGCAAAACAGGCAAACCGCTGTGTGGCTACATAAATCATTACCAGATAGGTAAAGAAATACAAAAGCGCGCCGCCAAGATCCCTCGATGCTACAAGCGTCAGTACAAACAGCGCGGAAACCACGCTGGTAACGGCAAGGCAGTAGATATCATGCCTTTTATGCAGCATGGATGCGATGAACATGACAAACAGAATCTTAACAAACTCCGATGGCTGGATACTGATTCCTGCAATCGAAAGGGAAAGCTTTGCCCCGTAGCTTGTCTGCCCCACAATGGCAACCACAAAAAGCGCACCGATTCCAAGAACCGCATAGACTGTGGGAAGTTTGCGGAACAGAGACATATTCTGGAGCACAACCGGTATTAACAGCGCAATAAAGCAGCCGGCACATACGAAAATAAACTGTTTAAATGCCTGCTCAAAGGAAATTCTTGTCAGGATAATAAAGCTAATGGCAAGCAGCATACACATATTGTTGAGCACCAGTTCGGAAGCGTGCTGGTATAACAGATGGTACGCATTTATAATCGCAAGCAGTATGATTAGCTGCATAAGATAAAAACCAATCACTTGTATTTGTTTTGTTGTCAGGTATAACACCAGAAAGGCATCCAGGTGAATCACAAAAAGAAGCACCCTTTGTATGTGGTAGATCCGTTTCTGTTCTGTTTCATCCTTCTGAAATTTAAATACATGGAAACATTCATAGGTATATATCAGAAACAGAAAGATCATCAGATATTTTGATGCCTGCGTCAGCAAATGCAGCATACTACTCTACTCCCCTTTTATAATGTCCGTTTGTATATTGGTTTTTTCCCGGTGAAAAATTATTAGTCTGTTTTCCTTCCAGAAATTCTTTAAACAGAGAAAAAACCCCTGCCGTCTCATCCTCGTTTTCTATGGTAAAATCCAGTCTGAAATCCTCTATCCCTGCATCGCCCAGTTCCCCCATACAGGGAAAAAGCATCGTGGGCAGTGAATTATAAATCACATTATAGCAGGCGCTGCAGTTGTTTTTTACCGGAAATTCTGCGTGTTTCCTGTCTTTTAAATAAATAATTCCCGGTGTTTTATTACAGCCTGCCGTATTACGGGATATACACTGTGCGCTTACCATAAGCGGATAGTACCCATATATGACCATTTCGCTGGCATGGTTATCCCTGTGTAAAATTTCCTTCCGGTTCAGTTCCAGCGGTACGGTATTGTACAGCCCGTTCTTTTCCAGTACATTCACAGAGGTATCATTATATGTGTATAGATTATGGTCTGCAGCCAGCATGTATTCTGGAAAAAATTTTTTTAAGTAGTTTATTTCCCCATAAGTGCGTACCAGAAACCCGTCAAGAGGAAGCAGGCGCAGTTTTTCTGTCATTCCCTCAAACTGCCGGACTGTTTTCTGCCTGAAAATGCGCGGCATTGCAAAAAAGACTTCTTTTTCTGCCTGTTTTGCCGCGGATACATCCTCTTTTAGTTCTGTAAGCAGTTTACCAGCGCTGTATGCACAAAAATCCAGATAAACGGTTGTGACAAACGGCTGTTTTAATATCAGGGGAAGCAGTTTGCGCTCTTCTGTCAGACAGATAATGCGCGGCTTTTTTTTCTTCTGCAGTAAAGCAGGCAGCATTTCTTCCATTTTTTCTTTGTTTGCAATCCGGCGGTACTGCTTTAACAACTGTTCTTTTAACATGGATACTGCATCCCGCCTGAGCTGGTTTAAGGCACCGTTTGGCAAAAACGCTGTGTGATCTATTTCTATTTTTATTGTTTTTATTTCAAACGGAGTATCTTTCGTCTTTTTCATCCGTTTTTCTACATCATCTTCTGCAAGGGGCTTTGATTTTGCCTCCATAACAGGCATACCGTCAGCCTGAATACACACCTGTCCTGCTGAAAGTTCAAATTCTGCCGGATGTTCTGTATGCAGGCGCAATACTGCATCCACGGGGATTTTTTTTTCAAAAGCTGTGCAGGATTCTCTGGCTGTATCCGGACTACCGGTTTGGCTTTTTTCATACGATGGTTTTATAAATGTAACCATATCCGGACCTCCCGGCTTATGATAATAGCCGTCTGTAAATCCGCAGCGGTTTCCCAGCGCCATAAGTTCTTTGAAATCATCCTTTGAAATCTTTTGTCCTTTTGATAAATTCTGTAAAAAAAGATCAATATATTTCCGGTAAAAAGATACAACTCCCGAAGCGTAGGCAAGCTGTTTCATCCTGCCCTCGATTTTCAAAGAGTATACACCAGCTTCATACAGTTTATTCAACTCATTAATTCCACACAGATCTTTCAGGCTTAACACATAAGCGTCTTTTTTTATCTGCTGCGTATTGTGACATACTGTGTAAGGCAGACGGCACGGCTGGGCGCAGCGCCCCCTGTTTCCGCTTCTGCCGCCTAAGATGCTGCTCATAAGGCACTGGCCGGAATAGCTGTAACAGAGTGCCCCGTGTATAAATACTTCAAGCTCCGCCCCGGTTTCTTCGTGAATCTGTTTCATTTCAGCAAGTGACAGTTCGCGTGAAAGTACAATTCTTTTTGCTCCAAGCTTCTGTAAAAAGCTGACGTCTTTTGAAGAAGCAGCCGTCATCTGGGTACTGGCATGAATGTCCAGTCCGCCAAACTGCCCTTTTATAAACTGAAAAACCCCTGAATCCTGAACGATAACGGCATCCAGTCCCCTCTCATAAAAGGGAAGAAGATAATCATAAAGCTGACTCATTTCTGTATTTTTTAAAAGCGTATTTACCGTCATGTAGACTTTTTTCCGGTGCAGATGCGCATAGTCAATAGCATCCAAAAGTTCTTCTTTTGAAAAATTATCCGCATATGCCCGCGCGCCAAAGCGGCTGCCGCCTGCATATACTGCATCTGTGCCTGCATCAATGACTGCCTTGAAAATTTCATAAGAGCCTGCAGGGGCTAAAAGTTCAAACGTATTTTCCATATCTCTCCTGCGATTGCAAAAAGACAGCCACATCTGCTGTCTTTTGTGCGTTGTTTCTTTTTATTCCCACGGGCAGCGGGTCAGGCGGCTGCCTGCAGACATTTGGCGACTGCCGTAGGGGGAAATCTCCCACTCCCCGGGGGCTTTAATTTCCCGCTGCCTGCGGCGGGGTATTTGACTTTGACTTTGAGTTTCGGTTACCGGAATGTCCTTTGGATGCCGGCTTTGCAGATTGTCCTGGTTCCAGCAGCTTGTCCTCAAGCGCGGCTTCCAGACGGGATTTATTCAGAAGCAGTTCCTTATTTTCGGCTTCGAGTTCTTTCATCGAAGCTTCTGCATTTTCCGTCTTAATCTGGCTGGAAATCAGATCGTGTTTTAAGTCATAGATTTCTTTTTCTTTGTTTTCAATGTCCTGTTCGAGTTTGACTACCTGCTCTTTGGCCTTAAAATAATCATCTGCGATATTTAACTCAATCAGTGTGTTTTTCATCGCAGGAGAAATATGCCTGTATTCCTCAATGGAATCAAACTCACTGAATTTATTGTTTATGTATGCGGCAACCTTCTGAAGGTATTCTTCTCCTTCGTATCCGCTTAATGTATATACTTTGCCGTCAATTACCACCTCGGCACTTGTTTTTGCTGACATATCATATCCTCCAGTGGAATATCAGTTTATGCTGAATCCGCCCTGCTGTATATCAAAAATATACGGCAAACACCAAGTTGTATTATAACCTTATCAGGATACAGAATCAACCTTTTTTCGTCATTTTTTCAGCCGGTTAAAATGTTCATATGAAAAATCCGTCGCCACACGTCCCTTGGGCGTGCGATTGATAAAATTATTCTTAACCAGATACGGCTCATACACATCCTCAATGGTACCGGAGTCTTCCCCAATTGATGCGGCAAGCGTATCCAGTCCGACCGGTCCGCCGCCAAACTTATCAATGATTGTAAGTATGATATTTCTGTCGTTTAAATCCAGTCCCATTTTATCGACTTCCAGCAAATCAAGGGCAAATGCCGCCACCTCATAGGTAATCACGCCGTCATATTTTACTTCTGCAAAATCACGTACACGCTTTAACAGGCGGTTTGCAAGCCTTGGCGTTCCCCTGGAACGGCGCGCCAGCTCGTAAGCGCCTTTTTCGTCAATCTGCACCTGGAGAACCTTTGCGGACTGGCGGATAATCGTCTTAAGCTCGTCCACAGTATAATATTCCATGTGGTTTACGACGCCAAAGCGGTCACGAAGTGGTGCGGAAAGCATTCCGGCCCTCGTGGTTGCCCCGACCAGTGTGAATTTAGGCAGGTTCAGACGGATGGAACGGGCAGATTCACCTTTTCCAATCATGACGTCAATCGCATAATCCTCCATTGCAGGATACAAAACCTCCTCCACCTGACGGTTCAGACGGTGGATTTCGTCTACAAATAAAATATCATGCTCGGACAGATTATTTAATATGGCTGCCATCTCCCCCGGTTTGGCGATGGCAGGTCCTGATGTCACTTTAAGATGCGTCCCCATCTCGTTTGCAATTATACCTGCAAGTGTTGTCTTTCCGAGCCCGGGCGGACCGTAAAAAAGCACATGGTCCAGAGCCTCTTTCCTTGCCTTTGCTGCATCAATATAGACTTTCATGTTGTCCTTGATTTTTTCCTGCCCGATATAATCCGAAAGCTTCTGCGGACGCAGACTGGTTTCGGTTTTTAGGTCTTCTTCCTGAATTTGTGTTGAAATTACGCGTTTTTCCATTTTTTGATTCCCTTATTCCTGCGTATCAGTTTAAACGCAGCTCTGCTGCGGGGGATTTGACTCCGTTATAATTGTGACATTTGTTTGAGGGCGGCTTTTAATAACTCTTCCACATCCATATCCTCTGTGATTTCTACCTTTGAGACTGCCTTTAAACTTTCCGCGGAGGAATACCCGAGTGCGGTAAGCGCAAGAACGGCATCGTTTTTTATCTGGCTGCCTGCAGATACAGGAGCCATCGTATGCTCTTTTTTCTTTTCGAAGGCATCCTCTAAAGACAGCTTATCCTTAAGTTCCAGAATCACCCTCTGTGCTGTCTTGGTACCGATTCCGGGAGCTTTGGAAATAGTTTTGGCATCCCCCGATAAAATTGCAAAACGCAAATCATCCGCGTCCAGTGCAGACAGTATGGCAAGTCCGCCCTTGGGTCCGATACCACTGACTGTAATGAGCATTTTAAAAATCTCCAGATCCTCCCTTGTAAGAAAGCCGTACAGGATCATAAGATCCTCCCTCAAATGCAGATAGGTATAAACCTTAAGCACCTCTCCTGCAGGCGGCAGGTATTCAAAAGTCTGTCCCGGGATAAAAATACGGTATCCGATCCCGCCTGATTCGATGACAATGTGGTCTGTATTGATTTCTGCAAGTTCTCCTTTAATATATGCGTACATAGGTCTCCTCTTGATATATGTGTAATACTATGGTAGTATACCAAACATCTGTTCTTTTTTCAAGGATTTTTTTTCGCACTGATACAGTTGCCATATGCCCATTTAAATACAGCGCTTCCAATAATGAGCACATACCCGCAGATACTGAGCCAGTCAGGTATCTGATGAAAGAAAATGAGCCCGAGTATTGCCGCAAAAATCACCTGTGTATAGTCATAGACAGAAATTTCCTTTGCGGGAGCCTTTGTATAAGCGGCGGTAATGGATAACTGGCCTCCGGCGGCAGATGTACCTGCAAGCAGAAGGTATAAAATCTGTCTGCCGCTCATTGGTTTATACTGAAACAGCAGAAACGGAAATGTCACAAGGCAGGAAAAAACGGAAAAACACATGACAATTACTGGTCCCCTCTCCCCGTGTGTCCCCAGTTTTCTTACATATGTATAGGCAACGCCTGCCCCCAGTCCCCCGAGAAGTCCGATCAGGGCATAAACAAATTCCATCTGAAACGAAGGCTTGACCACAAACAGCGCGCCCGTAAATGCAACGGCAACACAGAGCCATTCCACTTTATTTGCTTTTTCTTTCAAAATAAAATAAGAGGCAATAATCGCAAAAAACGGCGACATTTTATTTAAGATATTTGCATCTGCGATATTCAAACGGTCAATTGCATAAAAATTGCAGATTAAACCTGCTGTTCCGCAGGCACAGCGCATAAAAAGCGCCGGCCAGCTTGTCTTTTTGATTTTAAATCCGTCTTCACTTTTGGCAAGCATGGCAATCGCAAAAACTGCAGCGACGGCATTACGGAAAAATGCTTTCTGCATGGTCGGTAAATCACCGGAAATACGCACAAAAAAGGTCATAAGTGCGAAAAAAAATCCGGCAAGTATAATGTATAAAATTCCCTGGTTTTTCTGGCTGCTGATTTTCATTACCTGTATCCTCCAGACTGTTTTTGCATACACCAGTATACTATATCACTTTTTTGTGTAATGCTCAAATGTCTTATTGGAATTTTATGGTTTTTTTGAGGTTTTAACTTAAAAAATGCGATTTTGGGGAACAAGATTTATTTTTCATGTGTTCTGTAGCCTCTGTATCTTCTGCATCGATTGTAATGTAATTTCCATTGATATCCATGTCAATGAAGCCATCATGCCAGGCTTCTGAATCCTTCACATAATATTCAAGCTGAAAGCTGGCATCATCAAAATACAAATCTGAATTAATAGAAAATTCAAACATATTGATTTTTGTATCCGAAGGAGTATCTGTACGTTGTATTTTACAATAAACTTCTTTTGAAAACAATGTAGTGCGGGCTGAACTTATATTATAGTTTTCTTTTTGTTCATAAAACCATGAGCCATCATACCATTTTCCATTAAGAGCTTTGCTTCCTTTTTGAGATAAGACATTCGTAAATTGATGATTTAAACAGTTGACAAAAAACTGTTGAACAGATAAATAAAGGAAAATCAAAACAATAAGTGTAGGAATGATAATATTCTTGTCTTCACGATAAACTGCAAGTAATTTTTCCCGATGATAAAATAAATAATATATATAAAGAAGACAAGAAACAAGAACCGAACATGCATATTCTGCGAAAACAAATGGTTGCAGGATTGTTCCTGAAAAAAAAAGGAAAACAAAAATTCTTGTTATAATAAATACAGCAAAATCCAGAACCAGTTCCAACATAATTAGATGTCCTATTACTGAAATCTTCTTTTCACCGTCAGCTAGTTTATAGGCAATTCTTTTTCTATTTCTATAAATTTCCCAAATAGTCATTGTTGTCATTATGCAAAAAACGACTACCCATTGTAAAAACACAGAAATCCATCCCCGGCTTATTTTTACTTTCTTCCCTTTTTCCAGCACCTTTTCTTCATGCGAAGTCGTGAAAATAATACGCGTATGTTTCCCCTGCCGCTCATAATACTCTTTTACTTGTATGCCTTCTGTCCCCGGCATTTCAATGTCTAAAAACAGCAGGTCAAATTCCTCCCCGGAAGAAATCAGCTCCGCCGCAGAAGAAAAGCAGAAAATCCCCGGCGGTTCCACATCAGGATAAGCTCTGTCCTGAAAAAAACCGAGGCAGTCGTTTTGGATTTGTTCCCGGTATAGCGGTTCATCATCACATACCGCGATTGTGAAATGGGGGGCTTTGCATTTTTCCTAATCTCCCTTTAACTGCTGTGCCTGCCTAATCAGCAGACACTAATAATATACACGCTGCGTGATTGGATTTCAATGTCCTAAAAAACAAAAACATCTTGATAAGCTTGGAAATAAAAAAACGACAGCTTTTTATGCTGCCGCCGGTTTCCATTTTTTGCTATTATAACATCAAAAATTTTGTATTCTATATTTTCATCCTATCATCCAAAATATCATTTGTCAGTTTTTGTTTCCATTTTTTCACCTAAACAGCTGCTTTTTCTCATAATCTTTTTGATTTTTCTCACAATTATAAAGATTATTAAACCAATTAGATATATTTCAAATATATCCAGTATAAATATTC
>CAYNOE010000058.1:10419-14144 GCA_964398745.1 uncultured Lachnobacterium sp. | reverse complement strand
CAATAGTAATACGAATGAAACCGCAAAATCCATTCAAAAAAAAAAATTATTTTGTTTTTATCTGGCCTGGATTTCTTGAAGCTACCAGTTTGCAGATTGGGTTGCCGCATGCGGCATACTTTTCCTCGTACTCTGTCATGATATTTCCTTCCTTCATCACAATATTATGGTAAAGATCCCTTGTGTCTGCTTCCAGATGCCAGACAGCGGACTGCTCGATTTCCGCGAGGGAAAAAGTAAAAAGATTCTGATTGTCGGTCTTAAACTCCAGTCTGCCGGACGGGGAAAGAAACTGGTCGTAGCGTTCCAGAAACTGGTGGGAGGTCAGACGGCGCTTGGCATGGCGGTCCTTCGGCCACGGATCTGAGAAATTCAGATAGATTTTGTCTACCTCGGATGGCGCAAAGATTTCCGGAAGGTTTGCGGCATCCTCACAGATAAAATGCACATTGGGAAGCTGCAGTTCATCCATTTTCTGGACGGCGCGCAACAGTACACTTGTATAACGTTCAATCCCGATATACTGGATTTCCGGATGCAGGGCAGCAAGCTGCATTAAAAACTTCCCTTTTCCCATACCAATCTCAATGTGTATCGGGGAGCTGCTGTGCAAAAAGGACTTCCACTGGCCGCGTTTGTCAAACGGGTGGTTTATGTAGTACGGGCTGGACGAAACAATTTCATCCGCACCGGGAATATTGCGTAATCTCATAAGTATAAACTCCTGTAAAATTTCTTATATATAATCATATAATATTTGTTTCCCAAGGGCAATATTATTTCTTGCAAGATTTGAAGATTCCGCTTATACTTAAGGAAGGGTATTGTATGCCCGCATGAAAACCGAGGTAAAAATAATGAAGAAAAAAATAATATGGATACAGATACTGGCGCTTGTTCTTGTACTTGCGGGTTTTGCGGTTCCGCAGCAGGTGACGGCAGAGGAACACTGGCCGAAAGGCCCGAAGACGGACTCCAAAAGTGTTGTTGTGATGGAGGTTAATACCGGAACTGTTCTTTACGAGAAAAAAAGCCATAAAATGCGTTATCCCGCAAGTATTACCAAAATCATGACGACTCTTCTGGCAATTGAGAACTGTGACATGGATGAGGAAGTTACATTTTCGGCGGATGCAGAGTACGAAAGCAGGGACGGCTCCTCAAGTATTTCACGTCTGGAGGGGGAAAAGCTGACCATGGAGCAGTGCTTGTATGCGGTCATGCTGGAATCCGCCAATGAATGTGCATATGCTGCAGCAGAACATGTGGGGAAAAAGCTTGGCGGGGATTACCAGACGTTCATTGATTTAATGAATACACGGGCAAAGGAGCTTGGCTGTAACGATACAAAGTTTAATAACTGCAACGGGCTGCCGGACGAGGAGCATATGGTGAGTGCATATGACATGGCCGTGATTGCTGGTGCGGCTTACAGAAATGAAACCTTTCGCACAATTACGGGAAGCAAGAGTTATACGATACCAAAGACAAATAAACATGATGAGCCGTATTACTGTCATAACCATCATAAGATGATATATCCGTGGAAAGGGGATTATACTTATCTGAATGATTATGCAACCGGTGGTAAAACGGGATACACTTCCGTGGCAAATAACACACTTGTGACATACGCGGAAAAAGACGGAATTACATTGGTGTGTGTCGTAATGGATGCACTTACACCCAGTCATTATACGGACACCGAGAAGTTGTTTAAATTTGGATTTGATAATTTTCAGGCGCTTGGGATTGAAGAAAACGCGATTGGGCTGCAGGATGAGCCGCAGAAAAATTTTGGACTGCTTAATGATAATGAACCATATGTGAAGCTGGATGAAAATGCATATATTATCATGCCAAAGGGGACAGGCTTTACAGATGCAAAGGTGGAGGAAAGCAATGCGACAGGTGACGGGACAGTTGCAAGCCTTAAATATACTTATGCGGGTTATGTGGTCGGAACGGCAGCAATCGTAAAGACCGGCGCAAAAGTAAATGAAAACTATTTCCAGAAAAGCACGCCAAAGCCGGAAAGCAGAGATGATAATGTCATATGGATTAAACCGATTATGATTTTTGCAATAGTGTTTCTGGTTGCGCTGCTTATACTGCTCCTGTATTTTGGGAAAAAGTTCTATGATAATTTCTATGTACTGCGGCACCGATTTGAAGTACGCCGTATGGAGCATGGGAGATTTAAAGAAAATCCTCGTAAGAAGCGATATCATAGAAAAGACAGAATGTTTAAATAAACGACATATAAAAAGACATTAATTAAAAAACCGACAGGATATGATAAAAAATCTTGTCGGTTTTTTCATATAAAGACATTGTATAATTGCGGCATAATTATCAGAATGTTCAATACAATAACTTGGCAAATAAGAGAAAACAATTAATATATCTGCCTCAAAAACAATCATCATAAATTACATCCTTTACTTTCTAATAGTCATCGCTTATACTAAACTGTATCAATTATATTATGGGAGGATAAATTATGGTCATTAAGAAAGTAAAACAAAAAGTAGCTGCCGCACTGACAGCTGCTTTAGTACTGCAGGGCATACCTCTGTCTGTACAGGCAGTAGTTCAGGATGCCAAAACGGCAGTGCAGAATGAAACTCTAAAGTATGCAGGGGAGATGGGGCAGACAACGGCAACAGGTGTCAATGTTACATACCATACGCAGGAGGAAATACGGGAATATGTCAAAAGCTCAGGTGCAAAGATAACAGATGCGGTGACTTTCCGGGAGAATCCGGTGACAGAAGCGCCCTATGCACTGGGAAGACTGTCTGACGAGACCCTTGGATCAGCAATTCGTATGCTGAATCAAATCCGTTATATTGCAGGAATTCCTTATGATGTGGATCTGGACGAAGATTACATCAATAAGACACAGGCTGCGTCACTGGTAAATTATGTAAATGATAAGATGTCACATTATCCAGATAAGCCGGAAGGGATGTCTGATGAAATGTATGAGCTGGCCCGTGAGGGAGCAAAGTCTTCTAATATTGCATGGGGCAGCGGCACTTCATGGAATTTGAATGAGTTTATAGTAGAGAGCTGGATGGAGGATGGTGACAGCTCTAATATTGAAAGGGTAGGACATAGGCGATGGCTTCTGAACCCTTCCATGAAAAAAACCGGATTCGGTCTTGTAAAGGGGAAAAACGGGACACATTGTGCAGTATATGCATTTGACCGTAGTCGTCAGGCTGAAAATTACGGCGTGATGTGGCCCGCACAGAATATGCCGACAGAGTATTTTGGTAAGGAATTCCCATGGTCGGTTTCCATGGGGACAGAGTTGGATGAGTCCGCTGTGCATGTCACACTGACACGGAACAGTGACGGCAGGGTATGGAATTTTTCACAGGCATCAGCAGACGGAGTATTTTATGTCAACAATACAAGTCGTGGACAGACCGGATGTATTATTTTCCGTCCGGATGGCGTGGATTACAATGCCGGGGACAGCTTTAACGTAAAAATCACCGGTTTAAATAGAGAAGATGTTTCATATAATGTGAATTTCTTTGAACTGGAAGAAAAGGCAGTGGACTCAGTGAGTGTAACTCCGGAAACAGCAAGCGTAACGGCAGGCAAAACGCGCCAATTTAATAAAGAAGTAACTGTCCGAAACGGCGCAGCAAAAACGGTAACATGGACAGTGAGTGGAAACAGGGCAGCAGGGACAAAAATTACCCAGACCG
>CAYNOE010000058.1:0-10319 GCA_964398745.1 uncultured Lachnobacterium sp. | reverse complement strand
CAGTAGCGGAAAATGAAGAAGCAGCAACGTTGACAGTAAGGGCAACATCAACAGTAGATGCCACAAAGTATGGGGAGGCAACGGTTACAGTTTTGCCTAAACAGGAAGTGCCAAAGCCGGCAGTGGACTCCGTAAGTGTGACCCCGGAAACAGCAAGCGTAACGGCAGGCAAAACGCGCCAGTTTAATAAAGAAGTAACTGTCCGAAACGGCGCAGCAAAAACAGTAACATGGACAGTGAGTGGAAACAGGGCAGCAGGGACAAAAATTACCCAGACCGGCCGTCTGACAGTAGCGGAAAATGAAGAAGCAGCAACGTTGACAGTAAGGGCAACATCAACAGTGGATGCCACAAAGTACGGAGAGGCAACGGTTACAGTTTTGCCTAAACAGGCAGTGCCGAAACCGGTAGTGGACTCAGTGAGTGTGACCCCGGAAACAGCAAGTGTAACGGCAGGTACAACACAGCAGTTTATAGAGGATGTAACTGTCCAGAATGGAGCGGCAAAAACGGTAACATGGTCTGTGCGTGGCAACAGTGCAGCTGGTACAGAAATCAACTCGGCCGGTCTGCTGACTGTGGCAAAAGATGAAAAACCCACAACTTTAATTGTAAGGGCAACGTCAACAGCAGATATCACAAAGTACGGGGAGGCAGTGGTTACTGTTTTGGCTAATCCATCAGGAAATACAGATACCTCCATGCCGCAGAAGCCGGTCACCGGCACGCTTCCTGAAAAAGGCAAAACCTATACCATAGGCACTCTTAAATACAAGGTTACAAAATCAGCTGCCAAAAATGGTACAGTAACAGTGGTTGCACCGACCAAAAAGACAGGCAAAACAGTGTCCATTCCCAATACGGTAAAAATCAAGGACCATACTTTCAAGGTAACAGCTATTGGAAACAAAGCCTTTAAGAATAATAAAAACTTAAAGCAAGTTGTGATTGGCACCAATGTAACCTCCATTGGAACGTCAGCATTTGAAGGAGATGCAAAGCTGGCAACGGTTAAAATCAATACAACCAGACTAAAAACCGTGAAAGAAAAAGCATTGAAAGGGATTGCAAAGAAAGCAGAAATTAAAGTACCAAAAGGAAAGACCAAAGCTTATAAGAAGCTTCTTAAAAAAGGCGGCCTGCCTGCAAAGGCAAAGATTTCTTAAAACAAAGCCGGAAGACAGATGTAATTCATCGTCTTCCGGTTTTATTTAGAAAAAATATACAGTTTATTTCTGCTTAAACCAGAATATGACAGAATACATTTAATCCTGCTTAATCAGGCTGTTTAATAAAACCACAAGCTGGTTCTTGTTACTGGTATAAATAATCAGGCCATTTGAACTTTCCACGATAGTCAGGAATTTTCCCTGAAAAGTGACAGATTCCTGCAGCAGATGGGAAATATAGGAACACATATGCGGGGAAACCGCAAGAAAAACCGGTTCTATGTTCTCCATCGGATTAACGGAAGCCTCTGCCTGTTTAAATGCACGGGAAATTTCCTGCTCCTGGTCAAACTGGTCCGTTGTTTTGTTCACAATAAAATAACCAAGCTCATCCTTTGGCATGTCCAGTGCCTTGATTGCGCGCTGAACCTGCTTGTTCAAAGCGTCAGATGCCGGATACAGTGATTCGAAGTAATTCATAAAATCGGCGGCAGACTTGAAATGCCGGTTCGCCCCGCTCTGAAGTACTTCTGTGGTGAGTATTCGTTTGATAATTCCCTCACAGGTTTCCCGTGACGGGTTCTTGCGGATTCTTCCCATATCGTCCATCTATTATTCCTCCAGATATTATTATATAACGACATTTAAGACGTAAATTCATGTCGTATTTACATTATATGACATGATTCGACCGGATGCAACTATAAAATGATTTGACGTATCAGAAAAAAAAGCGTAAAATAAATAATAAGTTACCACAAAAATATTTATGGAGCGGAAAATGTCAGCAAATGGTAAAAAGTCAAAAATGGCAGAGGAAACTCTGCAGCAGTTACGGGAATTTATAGATAAAAAAGGCGGCATAGTCAAAAAAGAAGAATTTGGCGGGCTGGATGTAGATTACCGCAGGATTCTGGAATTCGTGGAATCCGGGGACCTGATCCGGATTAAAAACGGTTATTACACTGACCGGATTGACCGTTTTTCTGAAAACGAACTGATTGCGCGCTTGTTTCCGGATGCGCGCCTTTGTATGGAAAGTGCGCTGTATGCATATGGGTATATTTCACAGAAGCCGTATGCGTGGCATCTGGCCATAGATAAGAATACCTCCAAGTCCCGTTTTAAAATGGACTATCCAAAGGTGATTCCATATTATACGGAACCGGATGTTCTGGAACTTGGTTCCGTGACCATTGAAATGGAGGGGATTACCCATCAGATTTATGATAAGGAGCGCACCATCTGCGACTGCCTGAAATATGAAGGAAAACTGGATCATGAGGTTTTTAAGGAAGGAATCCAGGCATACATACGGGACGGGGAAAAGGATATCTCTGTCCTGATGAGTTATGCCAGGGCAAGAAAAGTTGTCAGTAAGGTGCAGAGCCTGATTGGGGTGTGGCTGTAATGAAACTGGTCTGTGACGCAACCGAACTAAAGGACAGAAGTGTGTCACTTGGAATTTCCTTTGCGGATCTGCTGAGGGGATATGTGATTGAAGACATGATGCTTCGGATTAGTGCGTCTTTTTATAAGGAAGTCTTATGTCTGGAAACCTCTCCAGTTCTGGGGGAAGCTGCCTATCGGGAGCGCACAGAGCGGCGGATTCATTTTTTTTATCAGGAAAGTGAGCGTACGATTCCTCCAGAGAAGCTGCAGCCGGGACAGAAGCTTTCCAGGGCACTTGCCGAACAGATGATTAATGACATATTTGTGAAGGAAAACAAGCAGGAAATTTTGTGGAGCGGAAAGGTGTCCGAAAAGACGGATTATGTCATTTTATCACTGGAGGCTGTTTACCATGAAATGAAAGTTCCGCTGACGCTGGTTATTACCAGTTTAAAAACCGCGGATTTCCGTCCAGTGAAAAAAGAAGAGGAGCTTATTGCAATTCCGGGTAAAACAGTGACCTATCTGCTCTATGCACCGGAAAACCATCTGGGGGAATACATTTTTACCATGGTGGAAAAGCTGGAACTGGTTTCTGACATGAAATGCTATTATGAAACTTACCGGATTCTGACAACACAGTCATTCGGCGGGCGGAATATACTGGACGAGCTGGTTCTTTTAACCGAAAACACGCCAAAAATAAAAAATGAACAGCGTGTGGAGCTGCTTGCCGGATACAAAAACTATGCCTATATGAGAAAACGCTGGGAGAAATATCTGCGGAATCACAAATATCCGCGGGTCGCATGGGAAGAAGCGCTGGAGCTGATTCTGAAATTCATCCAGCCCATCTGGCACTGTTTATGCTGTAATGAAATTTTCTTTGATGACTGGATGCCGGAGCTGGGAAGATTTCTTGGATAAAAGATTTTAGGAGTGTGGAAAATGCTTGGAAAACGTTTATATCAGTATTCACAGTCTGGAGTTTACCCGTTCCACATGCCAGGGCATAAGCGCAGGGAGATTATGGCAAATCCGTTTCTTATGGATATTACGGAGATAGAAGGCTTTGATAATCTGCACCATGCCACCGGAATTTTGAAGGAAGGGCAGGGGCAGGCGGCACGCCTGTATGGTTCAAAGAGGGCGTACTATCTGGTGAATGGAAGCAGTTGCGGAATCCTGGCAGCAATCAGCGCGGCCGTACCCAGAGGGGGCAGAATTCTTGTTGCGCGCAACAGTCACAGGTCGGTTTACAATGGCATTTACCTGCGGCAGCTTTCTCCGGAATATGTCTATCCCCGGGTGACAAAATTTGGGCTTCAGGGACAGGTAACGGCTGGACAGATTGAAGAAATTCTGGAAAAAAATCTGGAGCTTAAGGCAGTTTTAGTGACATCACCGACATATGATGGTGTCGTGTCTGACATTAAGAAAATAGCAGAGGTTGTTCATCGACATGATATACCGTTAATTGTGGATGAAGCTCATGGAGCGCATTTTGGATTTCATCCGTCGTTTCCGGAAAATGCGACAAAGCTCGGAGCTGACCTCGTAATCATGAGCACCCATAAGACTTTGCCCGCTTTTACCCAGACCGCACTGCTTCATGTGTGTTCTGAAAGGGTTGATTTGGACCGGATAGAACGATACTTATCAATTTATGAAACCAGTTCTCCATCTTATATTCTGATGGCCGGAATAAACCGGTGCATTTGCACGGTTGAGAGGGATGGAAAATTTTACTTTCAGGAGTACGAAAAAAATCTGAACGCATTTTATGAAATGGTGTCAGACCTGAAACAGCTTCATGTTGTTACCAGAAAGAATTTTCTGAAAGAAGAAGCGTATGATTTTGACATTGGAAAGCTGCTGGTAATTACTGGCGGATATGTGACAGGAACTATTCTACAGGAGCAGCTTCTGCACAGGTATAAACTGCAGATGGAAATGGCTGGTGGTAATTATGTTACAGCTATGACCTCTGTTATGGATGAGCTGGAAGGGTTTGAACGTTTTTCCCAGGCACTTCATGAACTGGATGACGGGCTTGCCGGAAAAGAACAAAGTCCGGTTTTTTCACCAGGGGATATTTACAGAAAACCGCAGAAGGTGATGGAGCCGTATGAAGCGGAAGAGGTGGAACAGGAAGAAATACCTTTACAGGAAGCCTGCGGAAAAATTTCGGCGGCCGAGATTACACTTTACCCGCCGGGAATTCCCGTTCTTGTACCGGGAGAGCGTCTGGATGAAACATTTGTGAATGCTTTGGGACAGTGCATAAAACACGGGCTGTCCGTGGAGGGGCCTTCCTTTAAAAACCATGTGGAACAAATGCGTATAAAGATTGTGAAAACATAAGGAATATATTATAATTATTATAGATGACTATTCATAAGGTGGTTCCTGCATGGTCACCGCCTCGGTTTTTTGAATAGTTATAAACAGCAGGGGAAGCAGGCGGATGGGCAGAATTTATTGCATTATGGGAAAAAGTTCTTCGGGAAAGGACAGTATCTACCAGAAAATTATGGAATCGGAGATTTTGGGGCTGAAGCGTATTATTCCCTATACTACCCGTCCGGCGCGTGTAGATGAAACGGATGGAAAACAGTATCATTTCTGTGACAGGCAGAAAATGGAGGAATTTCAGGAAGCGGGGCGCATTATCGAGCTGCGCACCTACCATACGGTGTACGGGGACTGGAATTATTTTACTGTGGCTGATGAGGAACTGAATCCTGCAGAAAACAGCTATCTGTATATAATTACGCTGGAAGGTTATCTTAAAATAAGAAAGTACTTTGGAAAAGAACATGTTATGCCGATTTATATAGAAGTAGAGGATGGAGAGCGGCTGATTCGGGCAATTGAGCGTGAAAAACAGCAGGAAAAACCGAGATATGAAGAGATGTGCCGCAGATTTTTGGCTGACGCGGCAGATTTTTCAGAGGAAAAACTGGCTGAGGCAGGAATCAGCAGACGGTTCATAAATACCAGTCTGGCAGAAACCATCCAGAAAATTATAACATATATAACAGACGATATGACCAAGTGAGGAGTGTCCCATGGCAATCAAAGTAAATGATATCAGTCAGTTGAATCAGGTGCCGGAAGCGGCAAAAACGGTAGAAGGAGATGGTTCCTTTAAGTTTACACTTGCAAGTGCAATCACAGATGCTGATCTGCAGGCGAGGGTGGATGCATTATTAAATGACATTACTGCCCAGGGAAACCGAATTGCCGAACATATGGATATTCGCGACATGAAAAAATACCGCGGCCTGGTAAAAGACTTTTTAAATGAAGTGGTATACCGTTCCCATAAATTTTCCAGGGAGAATTTTCTGGACCGGAGGGGGCGTCACCGCGTATACGGAATCATCCGGCTGATTGACAAAAATCTGGATGAGCTGGCGAGTGAACTGGTGGAGGATGAGAAAGATCATCTTTCCATCCTTAACCGGATTGGGGAAATCAAAGGATTACTTCTTGATATACTTACATAATATATAGAAGGGGGAGGATAATTATGGCAGGTTTTAAAGGGATTCTTGGACACGAACAGATCATTGAACATTTACAGAATGCAATTGCCCTTGATAAAGTGTCACATGCTTACATCTTTAACGGACCAGAAGCATCCGGGAAAATGATGCTTGCAGACGCATTTGCCATGTCTTTGCAGTGCGAAGGAGACAATAAGCCATGTCTTAATTGTCGTTCCTGCAAACAAGCAGCTGACCGCAACCAGCCGGATATCATCTACGTATCCCATGAAAAACCAAACACCATCGGGGTAGATGACGTCCGGACACAGGTAAATAATGACATTGTAATCAAGCCGTACAGCAGCCGTTACAAGGTTTATATTATAGATGAAGCGGAGAAGATGAATCAGCAGGCGCAGAACGCACTGTTAAAAACGATTGAAGAACCGCCGGCTTATGCAGTAATCCTGATTCTTACCACCAATGCGGACGGATTCCTGCCAACCATACTTTCCCGCTGCATCCGTCTGGATCTTAAGGCGGTAAAGGAAGCAGATATTAAAAAGTATCTAATGAAGGAATACCAGATTCCGGATTATCAGGCGGATGTCTGTGCCGCATTTTCCCAGGGAAATGTGGGGAAAGCCATCCAGCTTGCTTCTTCCGAGGAATTTGGCAGTCTGAAGACGGATGTGCTCCAGCTTATGAAACGGGTGAATGACATTGATCTTTATGAGATGGGGGAAGCTGTAAAGCAGATTTCCGAATATAAACTGACCGTCAACGATTATTTTGACCTGATGATGATCTGGTTTCGGGATGTATTATATATGAAAGCAACCAACGATGTAAACCGTTTGATTTTCAGGGATGAGGTTTATGACATAAAAAAACAGGCAGCAAAGAGGTCTTACCAGGGGATTGAGACGATTATGAAGGCACTCGAAACCGCAAAAGTGCGCATATCAGCAAACGTAAACTTTGACCTTGTGATAGAACTGCTGCTTTTGACAATTAAGGAGAATTAGAATGATAAAAGTAGTAGGAATACGTTTTCAGCAGGCAGGAAAAATCTATTATTTCGACCCGCTGGATTATGAACTGGAAACCGCCATGCATGTAATTGTGGAGACGGCGCGCGGAGTGGAAATGGGAACTGTGCTGATTGCGCCCAGGGAAGTAGAGGACGACAAAGTGGTCCAGCCCCTGAAGCCGGTCATCCGTATCGCAACCGATGCAGACGAAAAAATCATGGAGCGCAACAAAGAACGTGAAGCAGAAGCATTTGTTATCTGTAAAGAAAAAATAGCAAAGCATGGGCTGGAAATGAAGCTTGTGGCGGCTGAATATACATTTGACAGCAACAAACTGCTGTTTTATTTTACCGCGGACGGGAGAATCGACTTCCGTGAACTGGTCAAGGATCTTGCCTCTGTATTCCGGACAAGGATTGAGCTGCGGCAAATCGGAGTCCGTGATGAAACAAAAATGCTTGGCGGAATCGGTATCTGCGGCAGGGAGCTGTGCTGCAAATCCTATCTGACAGATTTCATCCCGGTATCCATCAAAATGGCAAAGGAGCAGAACCTGTCACTGAATCCAACCAAAATTTCCGGCACCTGCGGCAGGCTGATGTGCTGTCTTAAAAATGAGCAGGAGACCTATGAATACTTAAACAGCCGCCTGCCTTCCGTGGGAGATACCGTTACCACACCGACCGGACTTCGCGGTGAAGTATCTGCAGTCAGCGTCCTGCGTCAGGTGGTTAAGGTGATTGTGGACAACGGGGACGAAAAAGAACTGCAGGAATATTCTGTGGATGCTCTTAAATTTACTCCGCGCCACCGCAAGTCGGTCAAAATCACAGAGGAAGAGTTAAAAGAGCTGCAAGGGCTTGAAGATTTGGGTGGAACAGAGGACAAGCCTGATCAGGAAAGTCATGTAAACAGCCGTCCACAGCGTAATGCCAGTCGGGAGCATAAAGATTATAACCAGAAGGAGCGCGACGGCCGCAGGGACAAAAAGCCTTATAACCGCAGGGAACACAAGGATTACAACCGTGAAAACGGAAATACCGGCGGAAACGGCAATAACCGGGAACACAAAGATTACAAAGGGCGCAGCAGGAAAAACTATGACAGAAAAAACAATGCAAACGGACAGAACCGCGGAAAACAAAATTAAGCCAATCGTTTATGGTCATGAACGGCTGGACGAGCTCCACAGAAACAATTATTATATTATCCAGGACAGCAACCGCTTCTGCTTTGGAATGGATGCCGTGCTGTTGTCCGGATTTGCAAAAGTAAAGCCGGGCGAAACGGTTCTGGATTTGGGAACCGGAACAGGAATCATTCCAATCCTTCTTGAGGCGAAAACAGAGGGAGATCATTTTACCGGACTGGAAATTCAGCCGGAAAGCGCAGATATGGCGGCGCGCAGCGTGGCATACAACCATCTGGAAGAAAAAGTGGATATTGTGACCGGAGATATAAAAGATGCTTCAAAAATTTTTGGGGCATCTTCTTTTGATATAGTCACAACAAACCCTCCATATATGATAGAACAGCACGGAATTGTAAATAATTCCGATTGTAAATCTATTGCGCGGCATGAAATTTTATGTACCCTGGACGACATACTGCGCGAAAGCGCAAAGATTTTGAAACCGGGCGGGCATTTTTTCATGGTACACCGTCCGTTCCGCCTGGCAGAAATTTTAGGCAGAATGACAGAATACCACATTGAGCCCAAACGGATGCGGCTGGTGTATCCATATGTAGATAAAGAGCCCAATATGGTACTGGTTGAAGGACTGCAGGGAGGAAAACCCCGTATGACCGTGGAAAAACCCCTGATTGTATATAAAGAACCGGGGGTTTATACGGATGAGATTTATGACATATATGGGTATTAGGTGCTTTTATAACCGATTACGGTCTCAAAGTGCCAATCCCCTGGTTATTCCAGTAGTCCGGCTGTATCTTCCAGATATTTTGTGATAGGAAGATTTTGCGGGCAGCGTTTCTCACACTGCAGGCAGTGGATACAGTCAGATGCTTTTCCGGCTTTTTTACTCTTCTCGGCATAAGAATCCCTTGCGCCCTGCAGCTGGGAATCTCCGAACTGGCTTATTTTGTTCATCAGTTTGAAGTAATCCGGAATTAGAATATTTTTCGGACAGCCATCCACACAATAACGGCATGACGTGCATGCGATACTTTGTCTGCTGCGAATGATTCCGGCCGCATCTTTTACAAGCTGTTCTTCGGCTGTTGAAAGAGGTTTGAAATCCTGCATAAAAGAAATATTGTCATGCATCTGTTCTTCATTACTCATGCCGGAAAGCACCATAACAACATGATCCAGGGAAGCCGCAAAACGGATGGCCCATGAAGCGGCGGACATATCAGGTGCCGCATTCTTTAACAGGGAATCTGCCTTTTCCGGAATATTGACAAGCAGTCCGCCTTTGACCGGCTCCATGACAATTACCGGCTTGTTGTGTTTTACACATACCTCATAACATTTCCGGGACTGTATTTCCTCATCTTCCCAATCAATATAATTGAGCTGGAGCTGTACATATTCCATTTCCGGGTGTTTTGTTAATATTTCATCCAGAACTTCTGCGCTGCTATGGAAAGAAAAGCCGGCATGCTTTATTTTTCCTTCGGATTTTTTTCGGGCCACAAAATCAAATGCACCAATTTTTTCTGCCAGTTCCAGATAATCTTTGTTCATGGCATGCATCAGGTAATAGTCAAAATAATCCACTCCACAGCGTTCCAGCTGTCCCGCAAAAAATTCTTCCAGCTTTTCAGCTTTTTGAACCATAAAAAAGCTGAGTTTATTTGTGATGGTATAAGCATCCCTTGGATATCGTTTTGCCACACATTCACGAAAAGCAGTTTCACTCTGTTTTTTGTGGTAAGGTGATGCAGTATCGAAATAGGTAAAGCCTGCTTTTAGAAAACTGTCCACCATTTTGCACACAGTTTTCCGGTCAATCCCCGTAGGATTTTCCGGATTAAGGAGCGGCAGGCGCATAAGACCAAATCCTAATTTTTTCGGGTTCATTGAATGTCCTCCATTTTCGGGTAATCTTTACATATCTAATAGGATAAAATAAGAAACTGGCTTTGTCAAGGGATGGAAAATAATGTGATAGTGGATATGCTTATACAGTTCTATTACCGGATTTTAACACCGGTTTCCTTTGGGTTTATTCATCCCCGGATTCTGCTCTCGTCTGTCATTCCGG
>CAYNOE010000057.1:1767-14172 GCA_964398745.1 uncultured Lachnobacterium sp. | reverse complement strand
AAAAGAAGTAGAGAGAGAAACAGAAGACGGATTTAAGATGAAGGAACCGTTAATTTTGAATGAAATGTTAGATAACTATGAATTGCCGGAAAGTCCGGAAAAGAATAGTTACGGAAATGGAACAAATGACAGGTTGCTCATGTATAAAGGGACAATATATCGTGATGCGAGTATGTTTTTTATTCCGTATCTGGATGAAAATGAATATAGTTTTCCTGTAGAAAAAGTGAAATCAGATATTGATAGGATGTTGAAAGATAAGTAGATATTCTGGAAGATAATGATGGATAAATGAAAAATATTGCAGCATGAAGCGTGCTTTTTGGCACGCTTTTGTATTGCAGGGGACGATGCTGCAAAAGGATGGGTGGTAGTAATTGAATTATATCCATAATTCCCCAGAGTATTAACATAATGTAAAATTTGTCTTAAATAACAATATCTGTCTTGACGGCATATCCTGACTGGCGTAAGATTTCTTGTATACACAAATTCAGAAAAGAGGAAACGCCATGAGAGAAAAATTATACCAATTTATGTCAGGGAGAAACGGTGTGGATGATTTATCACGCCTGCAGACATGGATAACGCTGGTTTTGCTGGTGATCGGGATTATTACGCGGCTTGGTCTTTTTACCCTGCTTGCACTTCTTGTCATGATTCATATGTATTTCCGCATGTTTTCAAAAAACACCGCAAAACGTTATGAAGAAAACCAGAAATATTTAAATTTCAGGTATGACCGGACTGTTGGCTGGAACCGGTTCAAAAAAAGAATGGCAGAAAGCAAATCATACCGTTTTTTCAAATGTCCGTCCTGCAAACAGAGAGTGCGGGTGCCGAAAGGACATGGAAAAATAGAAATCACCTGCCCGAAATGCCGGGAAAGCTTCATCAGAAAATCATAAGAGGGAACACAGTCCATGTTTGGTTACATCAATGTAAACGGAAAAGAATTATCAGAAGAAAACAAAGAAATTTACCAGTCCTATTACTGCGGGCTCTGCCATAAGTTAAAAGAGTTCTGCGGTGCAAAGGGGCAGGCGCTGCTTAATTATGATATGACATTTCTGGTCGTGCTTTTAACCGGGCTGTATGAACCGCAGACAGACAGTGAAGAATTTACCTGCGTGCTTCATCCGGTAAAAAAGAGAAAGGCGCTGGTTAATGAAATCGAAACCTATGCAGCCGCCATGAATGTATTACTGGCATATTATAATCTGGTGGACGACTGGAAAGACGAAAGAAATTACACAAAAAAGACGATAGCGTCAATGTTCAGAAGCTCGTATGAAAAAGTGGAACAGATGTATCCCAGACAGACGGCGGCAGTCGAGGATTATATCGTAAAGCTCGGCGAATATGAGCAGCAGAAAGAAAAAAATATCGACCTTGTGGCAGGGCTTACAGGGGAAATGCTTGGAGAAATATTTGCATGGAAGGAAGACGAGTGGTATGATGAATTAAAGACACTTGGATTTTATATGGGAAAATTCGTTTATTTAATGGATGCCTATGAGGACAGGAAGAAAGACGAAAAGAAGGATTCCTACAATCCCCTGCGTTATCTGCAGACCGGGGATGAGAAGGAATACGAAACCCTGTGCAGGCTTATGATGACAAGCATGATATCCGAATGTGCCAAATCCTTTGAGCGCCTGCCGGTACTGCTTCATGCGGATATTCTGCGTAATATCCTTTATTCCGGAGTCTGGTCCAAGTACGAATATATTCAGCTTAAGAAGAAAAAGAGGAAAAAATAATGACAGATCCATATCAGGTGCTCGGCGTCAGCCGCAGCGCTTCGGATGAGGAAATAAAAAAAGCATACCGTGCGCTAAGCAGGAAATACCATCCGGATGCAAATGTAAACAATCCCAATAAGGATCAGGCGGAGGAGATGTTCAAGCAGGTACAGCAGGCATATGACCAGGTGATGAAGGAACGGCAGCAGGGAACCGGCTATGGAGGTTTTTCGGGGTATGCAGGAGCAAATACCGCAGGACATACCCGGAAGGAAAATACCGGAACCTATTACGAAAACGGTCCATTTGGCGGGGCATATACCTATGGGAACCGCACATACCGTTCATACGGGCAGGAAAACGAGGATTCCCCGAAGATGCAGGCGGCGTTTAATTATCTGCAGAACCAGTGCTATGAGGAAGCATTAAATGTACTGAACGAGATTCCGAAGATGCAGCGTTATGGAAGATGGTATTATTACAGTTCCGTTGCAAACGACGGGATGGGCAATACAGCTACCGCGATTGAGCATATCCGCCGTGCGGTAGGATTTGAGCCGAGTAACATAGAATACCGCCAGTTCCAGCAGCATCTGGAATTTGGCGGTACATGGTATACCAATATGGGACGAAGTTACGACAGGCCATACGGCAGTTACAGCAACTTCTGTATGAGCATGCTCTGTATGCAGGCACTATGCACCTGCTGCTGCAGGCCATTGTAACACCCTGTTCTTCAAGGGTGTTACTACGCGTGGCACTTCCGCGTAAGCGGAATTTGCATGTGCCATGCTTCCCGTTTTTAAAAGGCATTATATAACCTGCGTACAGCGCATTCCGCGTAAGCGGAATTTGCATGTGCCATGCTTCCCGTTTTTAAAAGGCATTATATAACTTATTCCAGAATATCCGGAATTCCGTCATGATCAAGGTCTGCCCCGTTTGCGCTGATATCGGCAGTATTTACGGTGCGGCGTTTTAACCGCGCTGCCTCGGAGGCTTTTAGCAGATAGGACTTGATTTCCTTTGCGTTGCGGATGTGGGTCATGGATAATTTGGCATCTGTGATGTCTCCGGTATAGCAGTCAATGGTAGCCAGCCCGAAAATCCTCTCCATCAGGGAAGTTTTGAGCTGGACATCCTGAACCTTGTACATATAGCAGTCATTCTCCGTGGTATTGAGCAGTCCCTGGTTGGTTGTAATGAGCTCCGGTGTAACCGTGTATTTTGTAAAAGTCCACGGAAGTCCGAAAAACAGAAGCCTTTTCCGTTCCTTAAACACCACATCATCTTTTCCGTTTTCCGGAAATGTTTTTTCACCAGTCATTTTCATATCTCCTTTCCTTGAACATCGGTTCATGCAAAATTTGGCAGATTATATCCCCGCAGGATATGACAGCCAGAAAATGAACCGATGCTGCATGTTTATATTTTATTGTAACGGAAAAACTTTAAAATGCAATGTTTTTTCTTGAAATCTTTCCACGGTTATTATATGATGGTAAAAATGCGGTAACAAAGAAAACGGTATGCGTAAAAAGGAGGAACAAAATGCGACATTTAATGAGTCCGCTGGATTTTTCGGTTGAAGAGCTGGAAGAACTTCTGGATCTGGCAGGGGATATCGAAGCGCATCCCCAAAAATATGCCAGTGCCTGTAAAGGAAAAAAGCTTGCGACCTGCTTTTATGAGCCAAGCACAAGAACGAGACTGAGCTTCGAGGCGGCCATGTTAAACCTCGGGGGTTCGGTGCTGGGATTTGCCAGCGCTGATTCTTCTTCCGCCGCCAAGGGGGAAAGCATTTCTGATACCATCCGGGTTGTTTCCTGCTATGCAGATATTTGTGCCATGAGGCATCCAAAGGAAGGGGCCGCGCTTGTGGCATCCCAGAAATCCGGGATTCCTGTAATTAACGCAGGAGACGGAGGACACCAGCATCCCACCCAGACATTAACCGATATGATGACAATACGCTCCCTGAAAGGAACACTGGGGGACATTACCATCGGTCTGTGCGGGGATTTAAAATTCGGCAGAACCGTACATTCCCTGATAAATGCGATGATCCGTTACCAGAATGTGAAGTTTGTCCTGATTTCGCCGGAGGAACTTAGGATTCCGGACTATATCAGGGAGGATGTGCTTAAGGCAAACCATATTGAGTTTGAGGAAGTGGAACGGCTGGAGGATGCCATGGAGCAGCTTGACATCCTTTACATGACAAGGGTACAGAGAGAACGTTTTTTCAACGAGGAGGATTATATCCGTTTAAAGGACTATTACATTCTGACAAAAGAAAAAATGAAGCTCGCAAAACAGGATATGCTGGTGCTTCATCCCCTGCCGCGTGTCAATGAAATTTCCGTGGAGGTGGACGACGATCCAAGGGCTGCATATTTCAGGCAGGTGCAGTATGGCGTGTATGTAAGGATGGCACTGATTTTAACATTACTTGAAATAAATGTGTAGGAGGTTATTATGCTAAACATCAGCGGAATTGATGAGGGGTTTGTACTGGACCATATCCAGGCGGGTATGAGTCTGCAGATTTACCATGACTTAAAGCTGGATAAGCTGGACTGTTCTGTAGCAATCATTAAAAATGCCAGAAGCAGTAAGATGGGCAAAAAGGATATCATTAAGGTCGAATGTCCGATTGAGGCGCTGGATTTGGATATTCTGGGTTTCATTGACCATAATATCACTGTCAATGTGATTAAGGGAAACAGGATTGTAGAGAAAAAAGACCTGACACTGCCCAAACAGGTTAAAAATGTAATCAAATGTAAAAATCCGCGCTGCGTGACCTCCGTAGAACAGGAACTGGACCAGATTTTTATTCTGACCGATGAGGAAAAGGAGATATACCGCTGCAAATACTGTGAGGAAAAATATTCCAATCCGAACAGGCGCAAATTAAGCCGGAAATAAGAAAAAGAAAGGGGGAGCCTTTCCTTTGACCTGCAAGAGGTTTACAGGGAAGCCTCCCTCCTGTGCTGGGTGCCCTGCCTGCAAAGAAGCCGTTCGAAGACAAGGCCTGCAACCATCCATACGGGAAAATAATCAAGTCTCACCAGTCCGTAAATACTGTACGGCGATCCGCTGTAATCCCATGGACAGATGGAAAAAAAACGAAGGACACTGCCGCTTAAAAATTCCCCCACCATAATAGCGGCGGCATAAAAGCATCCCCGCGTCAGAAGATGCCAGTGGGAAATATTCTGATAAATCGGGTCAATCAGCGCTGCCATGCCATAGATTGGAAACATCCAGATGGAGGTATGCCCCATCAGCAGGGTATTTCCACTTACCAGCGCACCAAACGAGGTAAATAAAATCTCCATGCACCAGCCGGTCAGCCCGCATAATACAAAATTTTTCCAGTTCATAGAAGTCTCTCCTTCAAGTCCGGCACATATGCGAAACTGTTGTAACGTAACAACCATAGTATCTGTAATAATTGCCATGATATACTTGCAAAATGCTGGAAGGAAATATAATATAGAAGTATGGCTTATTTTCCAATGTTTATTGATTTAGAAAAAAAACGCTGTCTGGTTGCAGGCGGTGGCACAGTAGCGTACCGTAAGGTGCGGGTTCTTATGGATTTTGGCGCGGATGTTGTTGTCATTGCACCAAAAGTCAGACCGGAAATCTGTAAACTCAAAGGTGTTCAGGTAATAAAACGTGCATTTATGGAAAACGATCTGGATGACTGCATACTGCTTGTTGCGGCAACGGATGATAAAAATTTAAACCACAGACTGGCGGAACTTGCAAAAGCAAAAAAAATTGCGGTCAATGCAGTGGACCAGAAAGAGGACTGTACGTTTCTGTTTCCTGCATATGTAAAGGAGCAGAACTTAATAGGTGCGTTTTCCAGTGGGGGGAACAGTCCGCTTCTTACCCAGTACTTAAAACAGAAATTTTCTGCAATTTTAACAGGGGAGCTTGGCGAAATTAACGAGTATATGGGAAGTATCCGGCCATATGTCAGGTCCCGTGTTTGGGAGGAAGGGATGAGAAGCCGGGTGTACAGACGAATCTTAAATGAACTGCTCACGCAGAAAAAATATAATTATCAGCAAAACCAGGACTGGCTTGATAAGCTGATAGAAGAAGTTGTAGAAGAGGAGAAAAATCTGGGATGGAACGAACAAGAAGGTTAAGACAGTCAGAAGTACTGCGGAATATGGTAAGAGAAAACCATGTTCGGACGGACGAATTAATTTATCCGGTTTTCGTGACAGAAAAAGAACATACAAAAGAACCAGTAGTTTCCATGCCGGGGATTTTCCAGTATTCACTGGATTATTTACATGAGGAACTGGACCGTGTTATGGCTGCGGGCATTTCTGCAATACTCCTGTTTGGAATTCCGGCGCACAAGGATGCAGAAGGAGGCGGCGCATATGATGAAAACGGCATTATTCCAAAGGCGCTCAGACAGATAAAAAAAGAATATCCTAATCTTCTGGTAATTGCAGATGTCTGTCTGTGTGAGTACACGGATCACGGTCACTGCGGACTGGTAAAGAACGGGAAAGTTTTAAATGATGAAACGCTTCCCCTTCTGGCGGATACTGCCATTTGTTATGCCAGGGCAGGTGCAGATATTATTGCGCCAAGCGGAATGATGGACATGCAGGTGCAGACAATCCGCCATGCTTTAAACCATACCGGATTTATTTATACGCCGATTATGGCATATTCCGCCAAGTATGCATCGGCATATTACGGACCGTTCCGGGATGCCGCACATTCCGCGCCGCAGTTCGGAGACCGTAAAACATACCAGATGGATCCGGCAAACGGCAGGGAGGCACTGCGCGAAGTGGAGGAGGATATACAGCAGGGGGCAGACATGATAATTGCAAAGCCCGCCATGGCATATCTTGATATTGTCCGTGAAATCAGTACATCCTGTAATATTCCGGTTGTGGCATACAATGTCAGCGGTGAGTATGCCATGGTAAAAGCTGCGGCGGCAAACGGCTGGATTGATGAGAAAAAAATTGTCATGGAAAACCTTACCGGAATGAAGCGCGCCGGGGCAAAGATGATTATTACCTATCACGCCCCTGATGCGGCACGGTGGATAAAGGAGGAACAGTAAGGTGGCCAGGCAGACGGAAAGCAAATCACAGGAATTATACGAACGTGCCATCAGGCATATGCCCGGCGGGGTGAACAGTCCGGTGCGCGCATATAAGGCGGTGGGACGTACCCCGCGTTTTGTAAAAAGTGCAAAGGGTTCGCATATCACGGATGCAGACGGCAATGAAATGATTGATTATGTCTGTTCGTTCGGACCGGGGATTTTAGGGCATGCGGATGCCCGTGTTTTAAAGGAAGTGGCGGCTGCCGGCAGAGACGGGCTGACTTACGGTGCACCGACAGAACGTGAAGTGGAGATGGCAGAGCTTCTGGCAGAGCTTGTACCGTCCATGGAGGTCAGCCGTCTGGTAAATTCCGGCACGGAGGCAGTTATGAGTGCAGTCCGTGTGGCGCGTGGTTTTACAAAGCGTGATAAAATTATTAAATTCAGGGGCTGTTATCACGGGCATTCGGACGGACTTTTGGTGAAAGCAGGCTCAGGGGCACTGACGGCTTCTGTTCCTGACAGCGCGGGAGTGCCGTATGATGTGACAAAAAATACACTTGTTGCAGAATACAATGACAGTGCCGGCGTGGAGGAGCTTTTTGATGCGAATCCGGATCAGATTGCAGCCGTTATCGTGGAGCCGGTTGCCGCCAATATGGGTGTGGTGCTTCCGAAAGACGGATTTCTTCCGTTCCTGCGCCGGATTACAAAAAAACACGGCGCACTTCTTATTTTTGATGAAGTAATTACGGGTTTCAGGCTTGCATTAGGCGGCGCTCAGGAGTACTTTAAGGTGACGCCTGATTTATCTGCCTTTGGAAAGATTATTGGAGGCGGATTGCCGGTGGGGGCATACGGCGGCAGGGAGGAAATCATGCGCCTTGTTGCGCCGGATGGTCCGGTATACCAGGCAGGAACCCTTTCCGGAAATCCCATTACCACGGCAGCAGGACTTGCAACACTGCGCATATTAAAAGAAGATACCGGAATCTATAAAAGACTGGAGGAGCGTACCGGAAAGTTTGCAAAGGCAGTACGGGACATGGCGGGGGAGCGTGTGAGGATAAACCAGACGGGCTCACTACTTACCGTGTTTTTTACGTCCAAAGAGGTATCGGATTATGCGTCCGCCGTCAGTTCAGATACCGCTTCCTATGCGGATTATTTCGGATTTTTACTGGACCGTGGAATTTATACGGCGCCATCCCAGTTTGAGGCAATGTTTGTGTCGGATGCCCATACGGATGAGGATTTTGCAAGGACACTTGCCGTTATGGAAGAATATTTCTGTGGCAGACAGAAAAGATGGGATTAAGATGGAATTTGGCTATATCGGAATCAGTTACAAAAATGCAGACCAGGATATCCGTGACAAAGTGGCATTTACGGATAACCAGAAAATTGATTTTCTGCAGGCGGCGGCAAAACAGGGAATCAGCCAGTGCATGGTGCTGTCAACCTGCAACCGCAGCGAGGTGTATTTTTTTGCACCGGAGGAGACGGCTTACGGGAAGATGAAAACCCTGTATTTAAACAGCTTTCCGCAGGCGGATTTGCAGCCGTTTCTGCAGGGGGCAATAGGAAAAGAAGCGCTTGCCAGGCTGTTTTATGTGACGGCGGGAATGGAATCGATGGTGGCGGGGGAGGATCAGATTCTGGGGCAGGTGAAAGAAGCCTTTGCTCTTTCCAGGACGCTGGGATATACCGGGAAAGAACTAAATAAAGTTGTTCGTTCCGCCGTCACCTGTGCAAAAAGAATCAAGACGGAACTCAAAATCAGCGAAAACCCGTTATCTGTCAGCTATATCGGAATTAAAAAACTCAATGGGGAATTTGGAATTAAGGGACGGCGTGCGTTCGTAATCGGAAGCGGAAGCACGGCGGGGCTTGCCATCCGTTACCTGTACGAATACGGGGCAGAGTCTGTCTGTGTCTGCAGCAGGACAAAAGAACATGCAAAGAATTTACAGAAAGAATTTCCAAAGCTCAGGGTAACCGCATATGAAGCACGTTACGAACAGATTGCAGAAAGTGAAATTATCGTATCCGCAACCGCATCCCCGCATCATGTCATCAGAAAAGAAAAGCTGGTTTTAAACCACCCTGCCGCATTTTTGGATTTGGCATCGCCGAGGGATATTGAAATGGCAGTCGGGCAGGTGGCGCTGCTTTTTAATCTGGACAGCCTGAACGTGATTGTGGAGGAAAACAAAAAAATCCGGCAGGAGCTTATGACATCCGGCCGGGCGATGGCAGAAGAGGAACTGGGGGAAACTCTTGTATGGCTGAATACGACTGGGGTGGATGAGACGATTGAATCCCTGCAGCAGCGGTGTGATACAATCGTGGAAGACAGTTACGGGTACTTAAACCGAAAATTAAACCTGAATTCACGCGAACAGAAAATTTTAAAAAAGATTTTAAAGGCGTCTTTAAAAAGGCTGCTGCGGGAACCAATACTGGAATTAAAGCAGACCGAATCAAAGGAGCAGCAGGATGAGTACAGGAAAATGTTAAATGAGCTGTTTCAGCTTGGAAAAGAGGAATAGTACATGCAGGTAGTGATTGGTACGCGGGGCTCACTTCTTGCGCTTGCACAGGCAAAATATGTGCAGAAAAAACTGGCGCAGGCATACCCGGAGGATGAATTTACAATAAAAATCATACAGACAAAGGGAGACCGCATCAAAGACCGCGCACTTTCGGAGATTGGCGGAAAAGGAATATTTGTGAGGGAGATTGAAAAAGAACTGCTGGCGCATACCATACATATGGCAGTACACAGCATGAAGGATATGCCATTAGAACTGCCGGAAGGCCTGTGCTTTGCGAATGCATGGGAAAGGGAAGACGCAAGGGATGTACTTATACTCAGGGAAGCAGAATGCCTGCAGGATTTAAAGCCGGATGCCGTGATCGGAACCGGCAGTATGCGCAGGGCATACCAGCTTCATGCGCTGCGTCTGGACATTAAGACCGTAAATATCCGGGGGAATATAGAAACCCGCCTTGAAAAAATGCAAAGTGAAAAGATGGACGGGATTGTGCTGGCAGCGGCAGGTCTGAAACGGCTTAAAAAGGAAAACCTCATTACGCAGTATCTGGATATCGCACAGATGGTTCCCGCAGCAGCGCAGGGACAGCTTGCCATCGAAATGAGAACGGATTCCACAAAACTTTTAAATGCCGTCAATGCCCTTTCTGATATGAATGCCCAGAGAGCAGCAGTGGCGGAACGGCTGTTTTTACAGAAAACCGGGGGCGGCTGTCACAGACCGGTCGGGGCGTATGCCCGTATCTTACAAAATAACAAAATAGAATTATCCGTTTTTTACGCAAGTACGGACGGAACCATAACGGCACGCTGCAAAGCAGCCGGCGAAACTCCGGAAGTTGTGGCGGAGCTGGCATTTATGGAAATCATGCAGAAGCTGTAGTGATTTTTCAGAAAGGACGAAATTTATGGTATATCTGGTAGGCGCAGGTCCGGGGGACACAGGGCTTGTAACGGTAAAAGGACTGGAACTGATAAAAAAAGCGGACTGTCTGGTCTATGACAGGCTGGCTTCGCGGGAACTTCTGGATTATGCAAGGACGGACTGTGAAAAAATTTATGTCGGGAAAGCGGACAGCCGCCATACGCTTGAGCAGGAGGAAATTAACAGACTTTTAAAAGAAAAAGCGGAAGAATACAGAAACGTGGTACGCTTAAAAGGCGGGGATCCGTTTGTATTCGGGCGTGGCGCGGAGGAAGGGATTTACTTAAATGCGCACGGAGTTGCCTTTACCGTCGTACCGGGCGTCAGTTCGGCAGTTGCAGGTGCTGCGTATGCGGGGATTCCGGTCACTTACCGGGAAATGGCTTCGTCCTTCCGCGTCCTTACGGCGCACAGGAAGAATGGGGAAAGCGTTGATTTTTCCACAATGACGGACAAAAAAGAAACCCTTGTTTTTTTGATGGGGCTTTTGAAGGTGGAAGAAATTGCTGACGGACTGATTGAAGCGGGCAGGTCGAAAGACACCCCGGCGGCAGTGATTTCCGCAGCAACGACCGAAAAGCAGAGAGTATGCACAGGCTGTCTTTGGGATATCGCAGAAAAAGTACGGACTGCCGCGCTGGTCTCTCCGGCGCTGGTTATAGTGGGAAATGTGGTCACGCTCCGGAAACATCTTTTGTTTTTTGAACACCGTCCATTATGGGGGCGGCGCTACCTGGTACCAAAGATTGGCAGCAAACCCTCGGAGCTTGCGAAGCTTTTGCGGGCGCGCGGCGCCTTTGTGAAGGAATGCTGCGTGGGAGAGATTACAGGAATTCATGCGGTTTATACCAGGCAGGAACTTGCGCAGGTTGATATCCTGGTGTTCACCAGCGCAAACGGCGTGGAATATTTTATGAGGAATCTTTTTGCCTCCGGGCTGGATGTGCGTGCGCTTGCAAACGTAAAAACAGCAGTGATCGGGAACAAGACGGCACAAAAGCTTTTACAGTACGGGCTTTGTTCTGATTTGATTCCGGAGAAATCCGACAGTTCCAGCCTTGTGGACGCGCTGAAGGCATTCATCGGTAAAAAAGTAAAAAAGGATCCGTTTTCACGCATATCCATCTGGTATCCAACGGCAAAAAACGCAAAAGACGACCTTGCGGATGCGCTGCTTGAGGCAGGCGAATGCGGGAGGCTCAATGTATATGAAAATGTTCCCTGCCTGGTGGAGGAGACGGAACTTTTGGAGTATGACGGAATCTTTTTTACCTGCGCTTCGGCAGCGGAGCGTCTTCTGGGACAGAAGCCGAGAGAGGAGCTTGCCGGACTGGACGGCCGTATGGAATTTTATTCCATCGGACCCCAGTGCAGCCGCGTCCTGTCAAACCTCGGCCTCACCGTAAAAGAGGCATCCGTAAGCAGCTACCAGGGCCTTGTTAACATTGTAATGCCCTGAAAAGGGCATTGCCTGCGCAAATCATTTCGCGGAGCGAATCTGCATATGATTTGCTCCATGTACTGTAATGCCCTGAAAAGGGCATTGCCTGCGCAAATCATTTCGCGAAGCGAATCTGCATATGATTTGCTCCATGTACTGTAATGCCCTGAAAAGGGCATTGCCTGCGCAAATCATTTCGCGAAGCGAATTACCCAGCCGATAAGGGGAATTTATATGAATTATGCAAATGTAATTGTGGATATTTCAATTGAAAAACTGGATAAGACGTTCCAGTACCGGATTCCAGAGAAATTAAAGGAACAGATTACCGTTGGTGTACAGGTGGACATACCGTTTGGAAACCGCACGATTACCGGCTATGTGACAGAACTTACAGATAAGCCGGAAATTGATGTGACGAAAATCCGTCCGCTGAACGGCGTTCATGAAGGAAGTGTTGCAATTGAAACACAATTGATTGCACTTGCAGGCTGGATACAGAAAAATTATGGTTCCACCATGAATCAGGCGCTGAAAACTGTAATTCCGGTCCGGCATATGACAAAACAGAAAACACATAAAAAAGTCCGGCTCCTTCTTTCAAAGGAAGAATCTGCCAGAAAACTTGCATTATAT
>CAYNOE010000057.1:0-1757 GCA_964398745.1 uncultured Lachnobacterium sp. | reverse complement strand
TTATATGAAGCAAAAAACCATACAGCCAAAGCAAGGCTGTTAAGGGAACTGATAAAAGCCCCTGAAACGGATTATGCACTGGTGGTAAAAAAGCTGAACGTATCTGCCGCAACGATCCGCGGAATGGAAAAAGACAATATTTTAATGGTGGAAACAACTGCAAATTACCGAAATCCGGTTGCACATTTTACAAAAAAGGACTATCATAGAATACTCAATGAGGATCAAAAGAGAGTGCTTTCCGTGATAATTTCGGATTTGGAAAATGCGAAAGCGGATACCTATCTGTTAAAGGGTGTGACTGGAAGCGGCAAGACAGAAGTTTATATGGAACTAATCAGTTATATCCTGCAAAGAGGGCAGCAGGCGATTGTGCTGATTCCCGAGATTGCGTTGACTTACCAGACCGTCATGCGTTTTTACAACCGTTTTGGGGACAGGGTTTCCATCTTAAATTCCAGGCTGTCACAGGGAGAACGTTATGACCAGTTTGAGCGGGCGAAGGCAGGGGACATTGACATTATCATAGGTCCCCGTTCAGCGCTTTTTACCCCGTTTCCCAGGCTGGGGCTGATTATCATTGATGAAGAACACGAAAATTCCTATAAGAGTGAAACCACGCCGCGTTACCATGCAAGGGAGGTTGCGATTGCACGTGCCCGAATGTGTCATGCCAGCGTGGTGCTCGGCTCTGCAACACCGTCTGTTGACAGTTTTTACCAGGCGAAGCTTGGCAGATACAGACTGTTGGAGATGAACAGGCGCGTGGAGAACAGACCGCTGCCCGGCTGTGAGATTGTGGATTTGAGAAAAGAGCTCAGGGAGGGAAACCGCTCAATTTTAAGCAGGCGGCTGCAGGAACTGATGGAGGAGCGCCTGCAGAAGAAACAGCAGATTATGCTTTTTTTGAACAGGAGGGGAATTTCCGGATTTATTTCATGCAGATCCTGCGGATATGTGATAAAATGTCCTCACTGTGATGTTTCCTTAAGTTTGCATGAGCCGGGGCGGATGGTCTGCCATTACTGCGGATATGAGCAGAAGCTGCCGCAGGTCTGCCCGTCCTGTAAAAGCAGATATCTGGGTGCATTTAAGGCAGGTACGCAGAAAATAGAGAGGTATATGAAGGAACGTTTTCCAAACGCGCGTATCCTGCGTATGGACTCTGACACGACAAGGACAAAAGATGCCTACGAAAAAATTCTGCAGGCGTTTGCAAACCAGGAGGCCGATATACTGGTTGGGACGCAGATGATTGTCAAAGGGCATGATTTTCCCGGCGTCACACTGGTCGGGGTGCTTGCGGCGGATATGTCTTTGCATGTGCCGGATTACCACGCGGCGGAACGCACGTTCCAGCTTCTGACGCAGGCCGTCGGACGTGCAGGGCGCGGCAGCCAGCCGGGATATGCAGTAATCCAGACATATGATCCAGAGCATTTTGCTGTCCGGACGGCAAAAGAACAGGATTACGGGAACTTTTATGAACAGGAGATTGCATACCGCAGCATGCTTTTGTATCCGCCGGTCTGGAATCTGCTTGTAGTCCACTGCAGCGGGAAAAACCAGAAAGAACTGGATTACGCGGCAGGGCTTCTGGCAGGAAATTTAAAAGAGACTGCCGGGAAACAAAAAGAGCAGGTGCTTTTATTCGGACCTGCAGACGCATCCATTGCAAAGATTAATGACATATACTACAAGGTGGTTTACATGAAAGCAGAAGCATATGCCACACTGGTAGGGCTTAAAGACCTGCT
>CAYNOE010000056.1:14046-14282 GCA_964398745.1 uncultured Lachnobacterium sp. | reverse complement strand
AGACACTTTTCTAATGAACCACGAAGCTGTGGAAAATTGGGGAAGTGTCTTTTTTTATCAGAACAGAGGATACCCGCAGGGTATCAGAAAATGGAGGAAAGAGTTATGACAAAGGAAGTATCACAGTTTGTTACGGATAATATTTTTGGCGTCTGGTTTTTAATCGGAGCCGCACTGGTATTCTGGATGCAGGCAGGTTTTGCAATGGTGGAAACCGGTTTTACGAGGGCAAAGAA
>CAYNOE010000056.1:0-14036 GCA_964398745.1 uncultured Lachnobacterium sp. | reverse complement strand
GGTACGGTTGTATTTATCCTGATTGGATTTTCCCTGCTGCTTGGGGAAGATTTGGCAGGTATTATCGGAAAGCCGGGATTTGATTTGTTTACCAGTTATGGAAACTTTGACTGGTCAGCATTCGTATTTAACCTGGTGTTCTGTGCAACGACCGCGACAATTGTATCCGGTGCAATGGCAGAACGTACAAAGTTCTTATCCTACTGTATTTATTCTGCAGTGATTTCTGCAGTAATCTATCCGATTGAGGCACACTGGATTTGGGGAGGCGGCTGGCTTTCACAGATGGGATTCCATGATTTTGCCGGTTCATGTGCAATTCATATGGTCGGCGGTATCTCCGCACTGATTGGTGCAAAGATTTTAGGACCGCGTATCGGAAAGTTCACCAAAGACAAGAGCGGAAAGATAACGAAGGTCAATGCATTTCCGGGACACAGCCTGCCGCTTGGCGCACTTGGAGTATTTATTCTCTGGCTGGGCTGGTACGGGTTTAACGGTGCGGCAGCAACTTCTGTAGAGCAGTTAGGTTCCATCTTTGTTACCACAACAATTGCCCCGGCAATTGCAACCGTTGTATGTATGATTTTTACATGGATTAAATTTGGTAAGCCTGATGTTTCCATGTGTTTAAATGCGTCCCTTGCAGGACTGGTAGCAATTACGGCAGGATGTGATGTGACAGATGCGCTTGGCGCGATTATTATAGGTGCGGTTGCAGGACTGCTGGTTGTTTTCGGTGTATGGTTCCTGGATGAAAAGCTCAGGATTGACGACCCGGTTGGTGCGGTTGCAGTACATATGATGAACGGTCTCTGGGGGACATTTGCAGTCGGTTTGTTTGCAACAACCTCAGCACCGGAAAACAGCGATTTTACAGGACTGTTTTACGGCGGCGGATTTAAGCTTTTAGGATTACAGTGTCTGGGTATTCTTTCCGTGGGAGCATGGACTGCGGTAACCATTACATTTACCTATCTGGCAATCCGGGCGGCTGTCGGTCTTCGTGTTTCCGAGGAAGAGGAAATCCAGGGTCTGGATTCCATGGAGCATGGTCTTCCGTCTGCATATGCAGGCTTCTCTATTATGGATATCTCCAACACGATGACGATGGATATCAACGAAAACTCTGTAATCGGGGATCCGGATTACGAAGGCGCATCCGAGGCACAGAGGAATGCGGCAGTCAAAGTGGTTACAATGCCGCATGAAAGCACTGGTATGTATAAAGTGGTTATTGTTGCAAAGCTTTCACGTTACGACAAGTTAAAGAAAGCGATGAACGAAATCGGTGTAACTGGAATGACTTGTACACAGGTAATGGGCTGCGGCGTACAGAAGGGTTCCGGCGAGCGTTACCGTGGAGCAGAGCTGGATGCAACGCTGCTTCCTAAGATGAAGGTGGAAGTCATTGTCGGAAACATTCCGGTTGAAAAGGTAATCGAGGCAGCAAAGAAGACGCTTTATACCGGACATATCGGCGATGGAAAGATTTTCATTTACGATGTCGCAAAGGTTGTCAAGGTTCGTACCGGCGAGGAAGACCTTGCAGCTCTTGCAGATGTGGAGTAAAGTTACTACTAATCTAATGGTAGATTAGTGGATCTAATCCCCTTAGTTTAGATACATCAACAGCAAAATCCCTGGTGGAAACCAGGGATTTTTGCTGTGTAAAAATATAAATATATCTAAAATAGTGTTGATAATAATACAAAATGGCGGTAGTATATATAATATATGATGATATGATTATCAGGGAGAAGGGTTTTGATCCTGCGAATCCGACACCAAATTAGCAGACAGTCAGGAGGCAGTTATAAGGAGGGGCATAACATGATAAAAAAAATTCTTGCAGCAGTTTTTACCATCTGTGCGGTACTGGGATTTACATGCATTTATGCGGAAACCACACCGCAGGAGAAATGGAAATACAAAGCACTGTCGGACGGGACTGTGGAAATTGTGAAATACTCCGGCAGTGAGACAGAGGTCACCGTGCCAGATACAATGGATGGGAAAACGGTAACAAGGCTGGGAGATGTTTGTTTTAGGCAGAATAAAAATCTGGTACGAGTTACCGTGCCGGAAGGTATCAGCAGTATTGGAAGCTATTGTTTTGCTCATGACGAAAATCTGGAGGAAATTACGCTTCCCAAAAGCCTTACAAGTATCAGCATATACGTATTCTATCAGTGCGGAAGTCTGAAAGAAATATCCGTTCCTGAAAGTGTGGCAGGGATTGGAGAGAGAAGTTTTGAAGAATGCAGTAGTCTTAAAAATATTTTTGTATCAGGGAATAACCGTTATTTCTCATCAAGGGATGGGATTTTGATGGACAAAAAACAGGCCACCGTTTTAAGGTGTCCGGAAGGAAAGGATGATCTTGCAGAGCATTTTTTTGACGGAGTGACAAAGATTGATGACTATGCATTTTACCGTTGTGAAAATATTAGAAAGGCAGATATCCCAAAGGGGGTAAAAGAAATTGGACATGGTGCTTTCTACATGTGTTCCAGTCTGACCGAGGTTTCCATTCCGGATGGCGTTACAGTTATTCAGGATGATTTATTTGCCGGCTGTAAAAATCTGGAAAGAGTACAGCTTCCGGAGGGAATTAGCTCCATTGGAGACAGTGCTTTTTTGCAATGCAGGAAACTGGAGGGCATTCATATTCCCGGCACGGTAAAAAATATCTGGGATTATGCATTTGCAGGGAGCGGGCTGGCCAGCATTGAAATGCCTGACAGTGTTACTCTGTTGAGGGATTTAGCGTTTGCCGGCTGCAAAAATCTGGAAAGTGTGAGACTGTCCAAAAACCTTGTTTCGATTGGAGCCGGGGGCTTTGATAATTGTTCAAACCTGAAAAATATAGAAATACCCGACGGTGTCCGGGTGATTTGCACGGACGCATTTGCCGGCTGCAGCAGCCTGGAAAAGATTGACATACCGAAGAGCGTAAAGGCAATCAGGACCGATTCATCAGAACGGGAGTTTGAAGAATATTTCAGCGGGTGTAAAAGCCTGAAAGCCATAAACGTGCATAAGGACAATAAGGCATATTCCTCCGTGGACGGGGTTCTGATGGACAAAAAGAAGACGGAGATTATCGCCTGTCCGCCGGGAAAATCCTCTTACTATAAGGTTCCCAAAAGCGTAAAAACGATAGGTTACAGAGCGTTCCGGGACTGCGTAAAACTGCAGGGGCTGGAAATACGTAAAAATGTCACAGAGATTGAGGGAAGGGATGCATTCCGTTACGAAACAGATGACAAAGGGCACTACAGTTACGGATACCTTTCATCCCTTGTCCTTGGAAAGGGCAGCTATGCAGAATCCTTTGCAAAAAAGAACGGGTTAAAATACAAAACCGCCGTATATGTCAAATCCTTAAAGACAGGGAAAAAATCCGTTACGGTGACATGGAACAAATTTAAGAAAGCCAGCGGATACCAGATCTGTTATTCGCTTGATTCAGATATGTCTGATTACAAAACAGTAAATGTGCCGGCGGAAAAGACAAAAAAGACAGTAAAAAACCTGAAAGCAGGAAAGAAATACTATATCCGGATCAGGGCAGTTCTTAAGGATTCCGAAACGGGAAAGGATATTTATACGTCATGGAGCAGTAAAAAAAGCATAAAGACCCGGTAGTATACCCAAAATATGGAACCGCCACTGCAGGCCAGGGAGCATCCTGACTGCAGATGGTGGTTTTTCTGGCAGCATGGGGATAAAATCCTGTCGATAAAAAATTCTTCCTATCCCGTGAAATTTTTGGTATAATATAAAAGACTATATGTAACTATAAGAAGCAAAACCACAGGGGGCAGGTATGAATTACGGGAAAGCTGCAGTCAGGAAAAGAGCGCGTCAGATTGACGCAAAGCCGGTAAAAATCCGCAGGAAAATCGGTGTTATGGCAGGAAAGCTTTTATTAATCTGCCTTTTGGCGGGAACGGCATTTATAATCAGCACCGGAATTGGAGCGGTCAAAGGAATCCTTGCGTCAGCGCCGGACATATCAGAAATGGATGTCATCCCGACGGGATATTCCACTACAGTTCTCGCGGGTGACGGAAGCGAGACAGCCACACTCGTGGCAGCGGGGTCAAACCGCCAGTATGTGACGCTGGACGAGATTCCGGAGAATCTGCAGCACGCCGTGGTTGCCATTGAGGACGCGCGTTTTTATGAGCATAATGGAATTGATTTAAAAGGAATTGCAAGGGCGCTGGTCGCGGATATCAAGTCCATGGATTTCAGCCAGGGAGCCAGTACGATTACCCAGCAGCTTATTAAGAATAACGTGCTGACGGACCAGTGGGCAAAGGAAAATGATGAGGGACTTACGAAATTCCAGAAAAAGGAGCGGCAGATAAAGCGTAAAATACAGGAACAGTATATTGCAATCCAGCTGGAAAAAAAGGTAAATGACAAAGACTGGATTTTGGAAAATTATTTGAATTCCATTAACCTTGGGAGCAATACGCTTGGGGTGGAGGCGGCGGCACAGCGTTATTTCGGGAAGGATGTGTCAGAACTTACCCTCTCCGAATGTACTGTAATTGCGGGAATTACCAAAAACCCGTCCGGATACAATCCGATTTTGCATCCTAAAGCAAATGAAAAACGCAGACAGACTGTATTAAACGCCATGAAGGATCAGAACTATATTTCGCAGGAACAGTATGATGAGGCGCTGGCGGATCCGGTTTATGACCGTATTATGGAGCATAATGATGTCATGGAAACATCCATGAATACCTATTTTGTGGATGCTGTAATTGACGATGTGTTTAATGATCTGGTAAAGAAAAAGAACTATTCGGAGAGCGAGGCATACAAAGTCATTTACCAGGGCGGACTTACGATTAAGTCCACGCAGGATTTGAAGATGCAGGAAATCTGTGATGAGGAGGCTGTGAATCCGGCAAATTATGCGGCGGGAACAAAGTACTCTTTTTATCTTTCCTTCCAGGTACAGAAGAAAAAGGGAAAGGTAAAAACCTATACGAACCAGACGATGCTTTCCTATTATAAGAAAAAGAATGGAAATCCAGACTATTCCATTAACTATGCCTCAGAAGCAGAATGCCGCAATGCCATTGCCGCATACGAGAAGGCGATGATGGGAAAAAGCGGAAAACTTGTGGAAAATTCCGAATATATTTTTATTACGGTACAGCCGCAGATTGCGATGACGGTCATTGACCAGAGTACCGGGGAAGTAAAGGCGATTGTCGGGGGCAGGGGCGATAAGGCCGGAAATAGGACATGGAACCGGGCAACGCGGACATGCCGTCAGCCCGGCTCGACGTTTAAGGTGCTTGCGTGCTATGCACCGGCGCTGGATGCAGGAGGCAAGACACTTGCATCCGTGCAGGATGATGCGCCCCTTACAGTTGGAAAGAAGACCTATAATAATTACGACCATTCGTACCGTGGATTTACCAATGTAAGGACCGCAATTACACATTCCATTAATATTGTAACGGTTAAGACGTTACAGGATATCGGAATTGATCTGGGATTTGAATACGCGCAGTCCTTTGGCTTTTCCACACTTGTGGAAGCGGATAAAAACCTGGGACTTTCCCTGGGCGGACTGACAAACGGAGTTACAAACCTGGAGCTTACCGCCGCCTATGCTGCAATTGCCAATCAGGGAGAGTACATTGAGCCAAGTTTTTACACCCAGGTACTCGACCATGACGGAAATGTGCTTCTTGACAATACAAAGACGAAAGAACACCATGAAGTACTGAAAAAAGAAACCGCATGGCTTCTGACTGATGCCATGGAGGATGTGATGACCGGCGGCACCGGTACGCGTGCATATTTTGGCGGCGGAATGGCACAGGCGGGAAAGTCAGGTACGACAACGGCAAACCGTGATGCGCTTTTTGCCGGGTTTACACCCTATTATACATGTGTCATCTGGGGGGGATATGATGATAATTCCAAGCAGTACGGCGGCAGCACCAGTTATCCGAAAAACCTCTGGAAGGCAGCCATGGGCCGTATTCATGAAAAGCTTGAGACAAAGAAATTTAAGAAACCGTCCGGCATCAAAAAAGCGACGGTCTGTAAAAAGTCGGGCCTTAAACCGGAAAGCGGTGTCTGCAGCAGTGATCCGCGGGGTTCGCAGGACTATTCGGAATATTTTGCTTCCGGCACAGCTCCGGATAAAACGTGTGACCACCATGTGTCACTGACGATTTGCGGCGATTCACATGCAATTGCGAATGAATACTGCCCGCATGTCGCAAAACGGACGTTTATTGTCGGTTCGTCACCGGGATCTGCAGATTATGCATATGAGGCTCCGAAGAAAGCATGTACTGTTCATGATGAAAATTATGTTCCGGCGGAACCTGAGCCTGATCCGGATGAAGATCCGGACGGCGGGGAGGAGCCGGGAGGAGAAGAACCGGTCCCGGATACGCCGGACGAGCCTGATCCGGAGCCGGCAGCAGTGCTTGTGCCTTCCATTATTTTCAGGCAGAACAGTTCTCGGGACGGATGGAAACCGGCACATAAAATATTAAAAAAACAATGGGTGAAATATGGATACAGAAAATACATCATACCAGGTGGTCTATACCGGCGGTGAAGGGGAGATTGTTGAAAAGAAATCCCGTTTCATTGCCACTGTGCGGCCTGTGGAAACCGAAGAAGAAGCGGTTTCATTTATTAATGAAACCAAAAAGAAATACTGGGATGCAAAGCATAACTGTTCGGCCTTCGTCATTGGAAAGCGGCAGGAAATTACCCGCTGTTCCGATGACGGGGAACCGGCGCAGACCGCCGGCCGGCCAATGCTGGATGTGCTTCTGGGCAGGGGAATTACCAATACGGCAGTGGTGGTTACCCGTTATTTCGGAGGAGTGCTGCTTGGGACAGGGGGGCTGGTCCGCGCCTACCAGGCAGCAGTACAGGCGGGGCTTGCCAGCTGCCGGGTGATTACAAAGAAACAGGGGAAAATGCTTGCAGTCCATACAGATTACAACGGACTCGGAAGACTGCAGTATCTGTTTGGCCAGCAGGAAACGGCAGTGCTGGATACCGAGTATACTGCAGATGTTGTTATGACAGTGCTGGTTCCGGCAAAGCAGTATGAATCTCTTCCCAAAGAGATTACGGAACAGACAAACGGTACTGCGAAGATGGAATGGGAAAAAGAGGCTGTTTATGCTGTCGTTGATAAAAAAGTAATATTGTTTGATTCTTGACCTGCACAAATTATATTCATTTCGGGAAGGAAGACCGCTGTAATTCTTTATTACAGCGGTTTTGTATTGTTTCCAGTCATGCTTTTCAATCTGCCAGTCATTTTTTTTAAATGTCATGAATCTGACATTTTTTAATCCTTCTTAATATAATTAAAAAAGAATCATGTTATGATATTTTCATCCGTGGAGTTGTCTGGTTGATATTGGGAAGGAGGGGATGCGGAAAAATTTTCAGTCATATAAAATACACCGCAGGAGCAGTTGGCGGCGGATAAATAATGAAACGGCAGTTACTGCTGCTTCAGGAAATAAGGGGGATAAGGAGAATGAAAAAAATAGGATTGAAAAGAATCGTGGCATTTGCCATGGCGGCAGTCATGGTATTCGCTTCGCTGGCAGTACCTTCTGTTTCGGCAGAGGCAGCGTCAGAAAAAACGGTAAAGAACGTTAAGCTGAAGATTGGTTCCAGGACTGTCACAAATAAGAAATTTACGATGACAGATGGAAGCACAAAGACGATAAAAGTAACAGTTACGCCTGCTTCTGCAATGAAGCGCGTGACATTTAAATCCAGCAGGACCAAAGTTGCAGCAGTAAGCAGCAAGGGAAAGATTACTGCGAGGATGCCCGGAACAGCGAAAATTACGGTGGCAGTAACGGGTAAAGATAACAGGAAGACAAAAAAATATGTCACTGTAACCGTAAAGAAAGCAACAGCCGTAAAGAACGTTAAGCTGAAGATTGGCTCAGAAACCGTTACAAATAAGCAATATGCTGTAAAAAAGGGGGGGTCAAAGAAGCTGGACGTAATAGTTACACCGGATTCTGCAAAGAAGAGCGTTGCATTTAAATCGAATAATAAATCGGTGGCTCAGGTTAATAAAAAAGGAAAGATTACTGCCAAAGATGCCGGAACAGCAAAGATTTCCGTAACCGTTACTGGATGGAATAAAAAGAAGACAACAAAGTATGTAAACATATTGGTAGGGGAGACAGAGCCGGATACGCCGGAAGAACCGGATACCCCGTCTGCACCGGAAGAACCGGATACCCCGTCTGCACCGGAAGCGCCTGATCCGAAGCCGTCTGCACCGGGAGCGCCTGATCCGAAGCCGTCTGCACCGGGAGCGCCTGATCCGAAGCCGTCTGCACCGGACGGATCGTCTGACCCGAAACCGTCTGTGCCGGTAAAGGATTCAGACGGATACAGACTGAAATGGCGGGATGAATTTGATGGAACTGCACTAAACAGAAATGACTGGAATGTTGAGCTGCATGAGCCGGGCTGGGTAAATGCAGAACTTCAGAAATATGTCGATTCAGAAGAAAATATTTACCTGAAAGACGGTAAACTGGAAATCAGGCCGGTCCAGACGAAAAATGATGACGGTACATATTCTTATACATCAGGCCGTATAAACACACAGGGAAAACATGATTTTACATATGGCATTTTTGAAGCCAGGGTAAAAGTTCCGGAAGGACAGGGATATCTTCCGGCATTCTGGATGATGCCCCAGAATGAAAACCTGTACGGACAGTGGCCGAGATGCGGTGAGATTGATATTATGGAAGTGATGGGACAGCAGACGAACAAAGCCTATGGAACCATTCACTATGGGAACCCGCACAATGAGAACCAGGGAACATATATCCTGACAGAAGGAAGCTTTTCAGAAAGTTATCATACATTTGCTGTGGAATGGCTTCCGGGAGAAATTATCTGGTATGTAGACGGTGTGGAAACTTACAGAACAAGCGACTGGTTTTCTGCAACAGCAGGGCAGGGTAAACTCACATATCCGGCTCCGTTTGACCAGCCGTTCCATGTGATTCTCAATCTTGCAGTTGGCGGAAGCTGGGTAGGAAATCCGGTGAATGAAACATTCGAGAGCCAGAATTATTCTGTTGATTTTGTAAGAATATACCAGAAAGACAGTTATGATGACAGCAGCGTGACAGCTCCGGAGAAAGCGAAGGTGGATGTTCCGACGATAGGCGAAAATCTGGTTCGCAACGGAGATTTTGCGTCAGCAGAAGATCTTGATGACGAAGTGGACTGGCATTTTGCGACTGCTAATAATGGAGAAGGTTCTGCAGCTATCAGTAATAATGAAATCAATATTACAACGGATAATGCTGGAACCGTAGATTACAGCATTCAGCTGTGGCAGGCAGGTATTCCAATGAAGAAAGGTGCAGCTTATGAGGTTTCATTTGACGCATATGCAGATTCTGCAAGAACAATGAGTTCAAAAATTTCCGCACCGGATAACGGATGGGCTGTATACGGCTCCTCTAATTCCATAGATCTGTCAACATCTAAGCAGACCTTTACTTATAATGTTACGATGACTTCCGATGACGATGCAAACGGCCGTCTGGAATTTAATATGGGAAAATGCGGTTCTACTGCGGGAATCCATATCAGCAACGTAAGCGTAAAAGCGACAGAATATAAAGCGCCTGTGGAAGATGATACGAAAAAAGTTCTTGCTGATGGAAATTATGTCTATAATGGGGCATTCCAGGAAGGCGACAAGCATCGTGGATACTGGGAGATTTCAGAACAGCCGGGCGCAGCTGTTTCAGTAACGGATTTAAGTGATGGCAGAAGATTAAAAGTTGTGGCGCCTGCAGGAATTTCACAGGAGAACCCGGTTACGGTTACCCAGAGAAGTCTGGCGCTGACAGCCGGAGAATATGCATTCAGCTGTGATGCAGAAGGTCCGTCAGGCGGGGAGATTACCATATGCGTGGCAGGTCATGAAATCAGAGTGCCGCTGACAGGTGCAAAGCAGACAGTCAGTGAGAAATTTACACTGCAGGACGTGACAAGGGATGTGGCAAATAAAAATCTTGTATTTAAAATTACATCAGCAGGTACTTATTATCTGGATAATATCCGCCTTGTTGAGGACAGTCTGATTAAAAACGGAAACTTTAATGCGGGGTTTGCAGGTTATGAGCCATATATTGACGGCAGTGCAGACGCTGCTTATGTAGTAGACAGCCAGAAAGAAGAGAATGCGGCAAACTTTGGGATTACGAATACCGGTGACGCGGACTGGAAAATCCAGTTAAAGCAGAATCAGGTGGAACTGGAAAATGGACAGTGGTACAGACTGACACTGGATGTAAAATCCACAATAAACAGAAAGTTCATGTATGCAATCCAGAGGGACGGAAGCAAACATAATGACGACTGGACGCCGTATGTTCAGGAGACGGTAGATATTAGTAACAGCTGGCAGACATTTAGCAGTGAGTTCCAGATGAAAAAGCCGACAGACCCTGAGTCCGTACTGAGTCTTTCCATGGGGGCAGTGGGCGGAACACAGATTACACAGCGGCATGACATATACATTGACAATATTGTCCTGGAGAAAATAGAGGCTCCTGCGATTGAAGAAAAGCCTGCAGGGGAGAATCTGCTGAAGAATGCCGATTTCGCAGATGGCAGTATTGACGGATGGACGGAGACAATTGCAAACTGGGCAGATGATCCGGGAGCAGATGCAGACCGCACAATCAGCGGCAATGTCATTCAGTATGCGATTAGCAGTGTTGGTACAGAGGACTGGAATATCCAGTTAAAACAGAGCGGTATTGCTTTAGAGGCAGGTGCGACATATGCAGTCACGTTTAAAGTAAAATCCTCGGCGGCACGTACAATAAAGTCAGGAGTAATGAGTACCTCTTATGACTGGTACGGTGGGGGTGACATTAAGCTGGCAGAAGATACAGAGCAGGAAGTAAAATTTACTTTTACAATGACAGAAGCGGACAGGGAGGCAGACTTCTATGTTTCCATGGGAAAGATAAAAGATGTTGATACCCCTGCATCTACGATTACACTGTCAGATTTCAGTCTGGTTAAACTAGGCGATGACGGAACCGCCGGATAAAGACAGACTGTACAGCGCTTAAATTACGGCACTGAAAAAAGAGGGGAAGGGATACTTTGAATAAGGAAGTATCCCTTCTTCTTTTTTTAATTTTTTGGAAAAAAAGGTTGACATATGACATTTCTGCATGTATAATAGCTTTTGTTGGTAAACATTGGCCCATCGCCAAATGGTAAGGCAACGGACTCTGACTCCGTCATTTCCAGGTTCGAATCCTGGTGGGCCAGCTCCCCGGCAGATATTCTGCCGGGATTTTTTTCTAAATCAAGTCAGGAGGGATCGGGCATGTACGAATTTGACAGCAGAGTGCGCTACAGTGAGCTGGACGCAAACGGCGAGCTCACATGGCTGGCGCTGTTGGACTATTTTCAGGATTGCAGCGTGTTTCACTCGGAGCATCTCAATATCGGGATCTCTTATTTTGCGGAGCGTCATATCGCGTGGATGCTCTCCTCATGGCAGGTCTGCCTGAATCGAATGCCGCGGCTTGCGGAGAACGTGACCGTGCAGACATGGGCATACGGCATGAAAAATTTTTACGGATACCGTAATTTCTCGATGAATGACAGCGAGGGGCGGAGGCTGGCATACGCCAATTCCGTGTGGGTGCTGATGGACACACAGACCGGGAGGCCTGTGCGCGTGCCGGATGAGCTGCTTGAAATTTACGGGCTGGAAGAGCCGCTGCCTATGGAGACGCGCAGCCGCAAAATTGCGGTTCCGAAGGACTATGTGGAGAAGGAGCACCTGGTGGTGCCCTCCTATTTTATTGATTCCAATCAGCACATGAATAACAGCCGCTATGTGCAGGTGGCGAGACAGTATTTGCCAAAGGTTTCCCGGGTGAGGGAGGTGCGGGTGGAGTATCGCCGGGCGGCCGTGCAGTCGGATGTGCTGGTTCCCCGCGTCACGGGCCTGCCGGGAGCTATGGTTGTCGCGCTGTGCGCGCTGGACGGAAGCCCGTATGCAGTGGTAGAGTTTCTGTTGGAGGCATAAAAAATGAAGCTGGGAGAGTACCAGGAATTATATTATGTGAAGCGGGTGGAATTCGGGATCTACCTGTCGGAGGAAAAGACAAGTGACGAGCGGGTGCTCCTACCGGCAAAGCAGGTTCCGCCGGATGCCCGCATGGGGGAGAAACTCCGTGTTTTTCTGTACCGGGATTCCAGGGACCGGCTGATAGCCACCACGCGCGAGCCGAAGCTGACAGTCGGAGGGCTTGCCCCGCTGACGGTTCGGGAGGTCGGAAAAATCGGCGCGTTTCTGGACTGGGGGCTGGAGAAGGATTTGTTTCTGCCCTTCAAGCAGATGAACGGCAGGGTGAAACAGGGAGACGAGATTCTGGTGACGCTTTATGTCGATAAGAGCGGGCGTCTCTGTGGCAGTATGAGAGGACTGTATGACCTGCTGGAAAAGAATTCTCCCTATCAGAAGGGGGATACGGTGGAGGGGCGTGTCTATGAGTTCTCGGACAATTTTGGCGCATTTATTGCGGTGGACGACCGCTACTCTGCGCGGATTGCGAGCTGGGAGGATCACAGCTTTCTGCGGATCGGTGATGTGGTCTCGGCGAAGGTCACGGAGGTCAAGCCGGACGGAAAGCTGGATTTGACCCTGCGGGAGCCGGCATATATCCAAATGGGAGCAGACGCGGAAAAGCTTCTGGAGCTTCTGGAATCTTACGGAGGGGTGCTGCCCTTTACCGAGAAGGCGGAACCGGACGTGATCAGCCGTGAGACCGGGCTCAGCAAGGCCGCATTTAAGCGTGCGGTAGGGCGGCTCTACCGGGAGAGGAAAATTACGCTGGACGGGGGGAAGATCCGCAAAAGCGCGCAATAAGATATGTTTTCATTACAAAGAAAGAAGGAGAACCGTATGAAAAAGGTAATCAGCACAGACAAGGCTCCGGCGGCGATCGGACCATACTCTCAGGCAATCGAGGTAAACAACATGATCTATACTTCCGGTGTGATTCCGGTGAATCCGGCGACCGGCGTGATTGCTGAGGGAGCCAAAGCGCAGGCGGAGCAGGCGTTTACCAACCTGACCAATCTGATCGAGGCGGCGGGGAGCAGTATGGACCGCGTGGTCAAGACGACTGTGTTTATTAAGGAAATGGACGATTTCGGCACTGTAAATGAGGTGTATGAGCGCGTTTTCCCGGCGCCGTTCCCGGCGCGCAGCTGCGTGGAGGTGGCCAGGCTTCCGAAGGATGTTTTGCTGGAAATTGAGGCGGTGGCGCTGAAATAATGATTGCAGATGAAAAGCATATGGGAGGGACAGACAATGAAAAAAACATGTTTTATGGCATGTATGACTATGGTATTGTGCCTGACTGCCTGCGGGCCTGAAAAAAAGGATGTGACAGAATCTCAGAGTCAGCTTCAGACTCATCAGGATGCCGCCTTCGCGCTCACGGAACAGGGAAAGACCTTTCTGGCAAGGATGTGCAGGGAGCTGAGGGACTTCGATTCCCAGACGGCAAAGGATGAAGCATTCTGGCATTCCTTCCTGTTTTATTCTTATACCGGCGCGTCGGACGACGCAGTAATCGAGAAAGTAAATCGCGAGGCTCTGGGATTTGAGGAGATGGTGGTCAAAGTGAGTTTACAGGAGGCACAGGCTCATGCAAAGCTGGTGTTTGGGATTGATCTGCCGGAATATATGCCCGCCTTCGAGGATATGAAGGAGGACGAGACGGCTTTCTATTATCAGGATGGTTACTACTATATCGGCCTTTCTGATTTCCCTCCCTACGAGTACACGTTTCGCGACTGTGAGGAGTCCGATCACTCGGTTGTAGTCCGCTATACCTATGGTGAGGAGGATCAGAGCGACGAGGGTACCGTGTGCTTCACTCTCCAGTCGGCGGACAATGAAAACGGCTTTATCATCA
>CAYNOE010000055.1:0-14307 GCA_964398745.1 uncultured Lachnobacterium sp. | reverse complement strand
CAAAACTGGGCAGCCTGTGATGCTTACGGCATTGCAAAGGGATTTGGATTTATCATTGGCAGCCAGTCCTGAGAAATTTGCATAGCAGTACAAAAACTATTGATAAAAGATAATTTTTTGCATATAATGTAAATAAACGAAATTTTGGTGGTGAACTGCTATGGAAATAAAAAGACAGGGATTATTTGCTGAAAAACGGAACAGACCAGGAGCAGATTATCAGTATCAATTTTGAGGATTTTGAGAATGAACCGCTTTTAGAGCCGCATAGTCTGTACCAGTATATTAAGGAAAGACTCCTGCTTTCAAAAATGATGTACCTGATTCTGGATGAGATACAAAATGTAGAAGGATTCCAGAAGGTAGTGGACAGCCTTTTCATGAAAGACAATATAGATATCTATATGACTGGTTCCAATTCATATATGCTTTCCGGGGAGCTTGCGACATATCTGGCTGGAAGATATATTAAAATAGAACTTCTGCCATTTTCGTTCGCGGAATTTGTACAGATAAACAAATTAGAAGACCGGCCGGACAGGGCTTATTTAGAATATACAGGAACCAGTTCGTTTCCTTATGTTGCAAATCTTGATAGCGGACAGATAGATGATTACCTTAGAAGTATTTATGACACCGTTCTGCTGAAAGACATTATTCGCAGAAAGAAGATTACGGATGTCATGATGCTTGAAAGTGTTATCCGGTTTCTGGCGGATAACATAGGGAATCCACTTTCTACAAAAAAAAATCAGTGATACCATGACATCGAATGGCAGGAAAATCAATGTCCGGACTGTGGAATCCTATATTTCCGCATTTATGGAAACATATCTTGTGTATCAGGCAAAACGTTATGATATCAGGGGAAAACAGTATCTGAAAACAATGGAAAAATATTATCTCGTGGATGCAGGGCTCCGCAATACCATGCTGGGAAACCGTGGCAACAGGGATGTGGGGCATACACTTGAAAATGTTATCTATCTGGAACTGCTATGCAGGGGATTTCAGGTATATATTGGAAAAATTGATAATCTGGAAGTGGATTTTGTAGCAGAAAACAAGGAAGGGCGAAATTATGTACAGGTTTGTGCAAGTGTGCGTGATGAAACAACCCTGAAACGGGAACTGAAATCCCTGCAGAGAATACAGGACAATTACCCGAAATGTATCATAACGCTTGATAATGATCCGGCAGGCGATTTTGAAGGAATACGGAAGATAAATGCATTGGAATACCTGCTGGGCAGGACAGATCATTGAACATGGCTGTTTTCTCCTATCCATATATAGCCCATGCCATATACAGTTTTAATATATTTGTGGGTGTCTGATTCGATTTTTTTCCGAATGCGGCTGATTGCCACATTTAAGGCGCTTTCGTCTACAAAGTTTCCTTCGCAGTCCCATAAACGCTCTAAGAGAACTTGTCTGGTAATAATCTGGCCGGTATTTTCAAACAGTAATTTTAAAATCTTAAATTCCAGAGGCGTCAGTGTAATTTCCATATGGTTGACGGATGCTGCAAATGACAGGAAATCCAGGATTAAATAATTATCAGAAAAAATATTTTCTAATTTATGTACTTTAAGGCGGTGCATGATGGCGTCTATTTTTTTAATGAATATTTCAACAGAAAACGGCTTGGTTACATAGTCATCAGCACCCAGCTCATAACCATACAAAATATCAGTTTCTAAATCCCTGGCAGTTAAAAAAACAACTGCACTGCTGGTTTGTTCCTTTATTATGGGGCATAAATGAAATCCGTCCGTATGGTTTAAATTAACATCCAGAATAACCAGTTCATATGAATTCGATATAATTTCGGTATATGCATCCTCATAGGTGTAAACAGAATGAACCTCATAACCGTGTTTGTTTAAGTGAAAATTCAGCATCTGGTTTAATACATTATCATCTTCTGCAATTAGTATCTTTTTCATAAAGTATCCGTTCCTCTCCTATGAAAGTCTGTCCTGCTTTAAAGCTGCTGTTTTATAGACTTACGGAACAATTGCATTATAGCATTTCTATTGGATTCTGGCAAATGCAGGGTTTAATCCCGTTTTTTAAATTTGCGGAAGGTTTGTTACATTTTGGTAAGATTTAAAGACTATACTGTTCATGTAAACAAAGGGAAGAAAGTATTTTATAGGTTTAAAAACAATATTAAAGCAAAAAGGGAAAGCACATGTTTAAAAACAGAAACAAAAAAATCATAAACAAGGTAGTGAAGAAGATTTTAAAATCACAAAAAATAAAAAATGCTGTGACCATCATTGCAATCACAATTTCAGCAATGCTTTTTACGTCTTTAATAGCCTTAACTGATGGTGTGGTAAAATCGCAGACTCTGATGATGCAGATGCAGACCGGAAGTAAGGCGGATGCAGAAGTAAAAGGGCTGACAAAAAAGCAGTATGAAAGGCTTGTAAAGTCCCCATTGGTGAAGGAGGCCGGAATGCGCCGTCCAATCGGCTTTTTAAGTAATGCAAGGCATCACAATATTGAACTGGATTATCTTGATGAAAAGGCACAGAATCTTTTTTTCTCAAGCCCGACACATGGTGTTCCGCCAGAGAGGGCAAATGAAGTGGCAGCATCGGACAGGGCATTAAGGGAACTGGGAGCAAAACTAAAGGTGGGAGAAAATGTAAAAATTACATTTAAACTGAGGGGAAATTCCAGGGAATATTCCTATGACATGACTGTATCGGGATGGTGGGAGGCAACAGATGAACAAAGCAGCTTAATGCTGGTATCTGATAAATTTATGGATATAAACGAGTCCCTGTTTGAAAAGAACAGAACCTGTGATTTTGAGCTGGGAAGATATTCTGCGGCAATGGTTTTGAAACATACAAAGGATGCAGAAGCCGGATTAAGAGAAGCGGTGCAGATGGTTGGCGGAGATCCGAAAAACCAGAGTTCGGAAAATTTTACACCGATTGTAATAAACAGGAGTACATCTGCCGAATTAAAAGAGATCATGATTCCGGCAGGCTTTATTATGATTTTGTTTATCCTGTGCAGCTATCTGCTGATTTATAATATCTTTGACATAGCAGTGGCAAAGGATATCAGGACCTATGGTCTTTTAGCAACAATTGGAGCTTCGCCTTCACAGATTAAAAAAATCGTATTCCGGCAGGGGAGCTATATGGCAGTTATAGGGATACCTGCAGGGCTGCTGGCGGGATATCTGGTTGCGGAAAAACTGCTTCCGGTTATAATGGGTGGGATGATTGAGGAGGATTATTCCAATATTCCGGTGGAAGGAAGTACGGATCCGGTATTTTTTGTGATTAGCACTGTTATTACGTTGTTTACAATTTTTATCAGTGTATATCGGCCTGCAAAGCTGGCAGCAGGATATAATGATGCGGAAGCGGCTGTGTATAGCGAAAAAAACAGGGTAAAGAAATATCATCTGTTTAAAATAAAAATCTGCCAGATGGCATATGAAAACTTTACCAGAAATAAAAAAAGGGCGGTTTTGATTGCTGTTTCACTGTCAATTTGTATCATATTTTTTAACTCGGTTTTTATTGTCTCGTCAAGCATGGATACAGAGAAATTTGTCAGTATAAATATGAAAACGGATTATATTGCTGCGAATGCAGATGCATTTAACCTTGATAAGGGATATGTTTACAGGGACGACGGGATGACAAAGGATTATGTTTTATTCCTGAACAATCTGCGTGGTATAAGTGATTTGGGATACCTTTATAAAAATACAAAGGATGATAGTAATGTGAGTTTTGATTATGGCGCTGATATTGAGAAAACAGAATCATATACGGATGATGAAGGAATATTGGAAGATTATGGGGTGATAAACAAGGATGGAATTTCGCTGGGAGCACCGCTTGCGGATGATGGGCGGTGCCGCTGTAATGTATATGGCACAGACCAGGTTATGTCTGGGCGGTTCCGGTACAGTGAAACGTTAGACAAAATGACATGGGACGAGGTTCAAAAGAAGTTTTTGGGCGGAGATTACATTATGGAAGGAGCCATGATTGCACCGGATAATCCCACGGAGGTTTCTGAAATACCGGGATACCACTGCCGTGTTGGACAGAAAGTAACAGCCTATAAAAATGGCAGGAAATTCAAGACCTATATTGTGATTGCGCACATTCCCGTGATCCAGGCAGAAGTGGAGGCAAATGACGGCGCGAACGGAGCAACGCGGGTAGGTCAGGATGCACCGAAATTCTATCTTCCATTTTCAGGGTTTCAGGAGTTATACGATAATCCCACACTGCTTAATTGTACCTTCAATGCAAAAACGGAACATGCGAAAAAAACAATAAACCGTAAGCTGGAACAGTATGTGAAGGACAATCCCTCTATGGGATTTTATTCGGCGGAAAAATTAGTAAAAAGTGTCAGCCGCGAACAGCAAAAGCTTTTTGTCGTGGGAGGGGTTATGGCAGGGGTTCTTGGAATTGTGGGTATCATAAATTTCATAAATCTTATCACAATGTCTGTAATCAGCAGGAAAAGTGATTTTGCCATTATGGAAAGTATTGGGATGACACAGAAACAGGTAATACGGATGGTGGTTTGTGAGGGGATTTTTTATGCTGTCTTCACGGGGATTCTGGGACTGGCATTATCATGGGTTGTGGGAGAAACCGTGGTAAAAAAAATACTTTCCTTAACATGGTACTATACATTTAGAATGTCGCTGCTTCCCGGAATTATAATATGGGCAGGTATGCTCGTCGTTGTAATTTTAAGCTCCGGTACGGCGGTGAAGATATTTAACAGGGAGGAGCTTCCGGAGAGATTGTCAGGGGGAGAATGAAGTACTGGAAAATAATGCTTCCACCATTTCAAACGGCGCCGGACCGAGCCGAAGAATCTGTTCATGAAATTTTACAGGATCAAACTTTTCCCCTTCTTTTTCCTCGTAGGAAGAGCGGAGCTGGCGGAATTTTAAATATCCCACATAGTATTTCAGATAATTCCCCGGATTATCCAGAATCAGGTCAGAGATGGAGCGGATGGTTTTTTCATCCGTAATCCCATATTCTGACCAGAATTTTTTCATTTCTTTATCCTTCCAGCCGTAAAAATGAATTCCGATATCTGAGGTGGCATACATGCTTAAAGTAGCTGCCTGGTTGTGCTGCAGCAGGGAGGCAAGGTTGTTGTCCAGACCGGCATAATAATAGGACTGCATTTCCACATAGGTCGCCCAGCCTTCGGTATAGGCAGGATAGCTCAGAATAGAATGTACCGGTTCAATCCCGTAAGAATAGGACTGGACGGTCTGGTACAAGTGTCCCGGATATCCCTCGTGTGCAAGCGTCGTAAAATAATAAAGGTCATCATAGTTGCTGGCATTATTGATATAAATCCGGTTGTTGTAATAATCATCCATTGGTGCGGTAATATAAAACGCAGGCGCAAGAAATTCTGAAAGGGACGGATCCACATGGCACACCTCACAGGCGGTTTCTGGTGGTTTTGGAAAATCCTTTAAAATAGCGGTGCGTAAAAATTCCACTTTTGCATCTTCATCCTTAAGGCTTTTATCAAGCTTTGGTGTTTCCGAAAGCAGTTTTGGTTTTTTGGAAAGCAGCTCTGCACATACCGTCAGGTCCTCGTTCCGCACACTTTCAATTTGCCGGGACAGGGCTTTAACCCCGTCGTCGCATCCTGTATAGGAGGCAACGAGTGCTTCATAATAGTCAGTTCCGTCTTTATAATAAGAAAGCCCCCAGTCATTGCGCCCAAGCCCGACCATTTTGGTAAGTCCCTGCACCATGCTGGAATAAGCCGGGATTACATGTTTGGCAATAACAGACTGGTTGCGGGAAATATAATCTGATTTTTCAGAATCGCTTAAGTCTTTAACGGCATCCAATCGGTTGGTAAAGGTCTGGATTAGGAAATTGTCATCGGGATGTTCCGTAAAAACTTCACAGCCTTCAATCACTTTCATGCAGCTTCTGTCAGACATAAACAGTCCCTTATCTGCCTTTTTTTGTTCGTATTCCAGTATGCCGGAAAAATAGGCATCCATCTGGGAAAGCAGCGTCAGATAATCTTCAATATCCTGTCTGGAATTAAACTGATACTCTGCCAGAAGCACCGGAAGCTGGGAGGTAATGCCGCTGGACGGGGAAAGGACTTCATCATAATATGGAAATTCTGCAAGGTTCAACTGTCTTGTTATGTAATCCTCCAGCAGGTCATAGGTTAGTTTATCATTCTTTTTTAAGGTATGCCGTGAATATTTTTTTAACTGTTTCTGTAAATCTGTAAGCTCCTGTTTGTTCTTTTTCGGAGAATTTTCTGACATACTCCCAAGTGATACATCATACGAATTAATCCCCATGGAAGAGGGATCTTTTAATGCAAAATGCAGATTCAGTGTGTTGGAGGAAAGCTCATCCTGAAACAGTTTTGTACAGAATTCGTTAAATGGAGGACGGCTAATCTGAGGTGCTGGCGGTTTCTGGCAGGCAGAAAGCAGCAGAACAGGGATAAGAATGACAGACAAAATCCTGAATTTTTTTGAATTCGTTTTCATGTGCAAAACTCCTGAAAGAAAATAATTATATTTTGTTCCGTTTCCAAAAAAGTATGTTGGTTTTATTATACTATAAAATAAAAAAATTCACACCCCTGAAAAGAGAAAATCATATACCATAAGGTCACCGAATAATATAAAATAAGGAATCTTTCCGCAGAAACGGGAGAATTTGAAACAGGGGGAGAATCATGAATTATTTATGGGGAGGCATGATTTTAATAGGGGTAGTTTACGGCGCGCTGACCGGAAATCTGGATGCTGTGACCGCGCAGTCGCTTGCGTCCGCGAAGGAAGCAATTACTCTTTGCATTACAATGGCGGGTGCAATGGCATTCTGGGTAGGGATTATGCGGATTGCGGAACGTGCGGGAATCATTGAGAGGGCCGCACATAAAATGGAACCGGTGCTGAATTTTCTGTTTCCCACTGTGCCAAAGGAGAGTGCGGCAAGAACCCATATTGCCACAAATATGGTTGCGAATATTTTGGGACTGGGCTGGGCGGCAACACCTGCAGGTCTGTCGGCAATGAAGGAACTGAAAAAATTGGATGCAGAAAGCGGCAGGGCCACGAATGCCATGTGTGATTTTCTGATTATAAATATTTCCTCCCTGCAGCTTATTCCCGTAAATATCATAGCCTGCCGGAGCCAGTACGGAAGCGTAAACCCGGCGGCAATTGTGGGTCCGGGTATTGTAGCAACTGCAGTAAGTACAGCGGCTGCAGTTGTCTTTTGTAAGATTATGGGAAAGCGGCTGGTGCACCGGGGATAAGCAATTGACTTTGGGAATATGCAGTGTTATAATTTTTTTAATTTCAGGAGGATATAATCCATGAACATGAGAAAAAACACTGTTTCTCCCAAATTTTTGAATTATATATTAATAGCGGCAATTGGTCTGATTGTCTGCATTTTTTTGTTTCTGGGAAAATCTATCAAAAAAATGAGTGAAAATACGATTAGTGACATAGGCACTACTTATATGGCAGAAATGAGTGAGCAGGCTTCTTTGCATTTTGAAACTGTTATAGAACTCCGCTTTACCATGCTGGAAAGCATTGAAAGGATACTTTCAGGTGAAGGGAAAAAAAGCGGTGCTGCACTTAAAGACGTAGAGTATGGCGCCAGGGCAAGGGGATTTGAGTATCTTGGTTTTTATTCTCCTGATGGTAAAATTGAAATGATATATGGCGATGCTGTGAGTCTGAAAGATCCGGCACCTTTTTTGAAAAGTTTAAACAACGGTGAGAGTAAAGCAGCATCTGCCGCAGATAGTGATGGAAAAGGAGTAATTTTGTTTGGTATGCCCTGCCAGTATCCCATGTCTGACGGTGAGGAGAGCCTGGCCCTTGTTGTAGGACTTACTTCCGAGTATATGAGAAAGGTTCTTTTTCTGGACGAAGCTACTTCAATTATTAATTCATATGTAATTCGTAAGGATGGCAGTTATGTAATCCGGGATCAGGAAGAAGAGTTTAGGGAAAATTACTTTGAAAGGATTAGTTCCATCTATGCTGATTATAATACCGACATAGAACGTAATGTTTCCGGACTGAAGAAGGCAATGGGAAAAAATGAGGATTATTCCGCTATTTTACAGGATGGGACATCCCGTCAGCATTTGTATTGTACGAAGCTTCCGTATTGTGAATGGTATCTGGTAACAGTCCTGCCTTTTGAAAATCTGGACAGTCTGGTATTCAGTATGAGCAACCGCTGGCTTGGGATGGTTTATCTTGCATGTTTCATAGTAATAGCTTTGCTGATGCTGATATTTTTCCAGTATCTGAGGTTGTTTAAAACACAGGTTCGTGAACTGGAAAGCATGAACCAGGAAATGGATACTGCACGAAAGGAAGCTGAAAAAGCCCAAAAAGAAGCAGAACATGCAAATATGGCAAAGAGGGAGTTTTTGTCTAACATGAGCCATGACATCCGTACTCCGATGAATGCCATAGTTGGAATGACCGCGATAGCCGTTACAAATATACAAAATAAAGACCAGGTTAAGGAATGTCTCCGTAAAATCACATTGTCCAGCAAGCATCTGCTTGGACTTATTAATGATGTACTCGATATGTCTAAGATTGAAAGCGGGAAGATGACACTGAGTATTTCACAGATTTCATTACGGGAGGTTATGGATAATATTGTAAATATTGTCCAGCCGCAGATTAAGGCAAAAAAACAGCATTTTGATATCTTTATTAATGAAATAATTGCAGAGGATATTTGCTGCGACAGTGTGAGACTGAATCAGATTCTGATTAACCTTTTGGGAAATGCCATTAAATTTACGCCCGAAAATGGCTCTATTCAGGTAACCGTGTATCAGGAAGAACTGGAGGATGATTCCCATTATGTCCGTACCCATTTTCTGGTAAGAGATACGGGGATTGGTATGTCAGAAGAATATCAGGATAAGATTTTTGAATCCTTCAGCCGTGAGGATAACTGCCGTGTACAGAAAACAGAAGGCACCGGGCTTGGTATGGCGATTACCAAATATATTGTTGATGCCATGGGAGGAACCATTTCTGTGGAGAGTGAGCAGGGCAAGGGCAGCGAGTTCCATGTTGCTCTGGATATGGAAAAAGCTGAGGTACAGGAAGAAGAAATGCTGCTGCCGGACTGGAATATGCTGGTTGTGGATGATGACGAGCAGCTTTGCATAAGCGCAGTTAGTTCCCTGAAATCCATTGGGGTTAACCCGGAATGGTGCATGAATGCCAGGGATGCAATTGAAATGGTGAAAGAACGCCATAAGCGTAATGAGGATTACCAGGTTATACTTCTGGACTGGAAATTGCCGGATATGGATGGGATTGCCGCCGCAAGGGAGATTCGGAAAAGTCTCGGGGAAGACATTCCAATTTTGCTGATATCGGCCTATGACTGGGAGGAAATTGAAGAGGAAGCCAGGGCGGCGGGAGTTGTCGGATTTATTTCCAAACCGCTTTTTAAATCTACATTATATTACGGACTTAGATCCTTTGCCGGAATCGGAGGGGAGGATGATACGGAGACAGAAACAGAACCTAAGCATTTTGAGCTGAAAGGGAAACGTATTCTGCTGGCGGAGGATAACGAACTGAACTGGGAAGTTGCAAGAGAACTTCTTTCAGCGCTTGATATGAAGTTAGACTGGGCAGAAAACGGCAGGATTTGTGTTGATAAATTTGAAAAGTCTCCTGTGGGATATTATGATGCGGTTTTGATGGATGTCAGAATGCCGGTAATGGACGGATATCAGGCTACCAGGGCAATCCGGAGTCTTAAACGGGCGGATGCTGGAATTCCTATTATTGCCATGACAGCGGATGCATTTTCGGAAGATGTCCAGAAATGTCTGGACAGCGGGATGAATGCTCATCTGGCAAAACCGATTGATATACAGGAAGTATGCCACAAACTGAAAAAATACATGAAACACGATAATGGAAAACAAATGGTTAACCAGTAGATATATTATGAAAATTTCTTCAACGGAAGCTACTGTTGCCGTGGAGCATCTTCTGGTAGATTTGCCCGTGATATTTGTAATCCTGATGAGCCGCTGGTAGAAGAAAGATAAGAAACAGGTATATTTATAACCAAATAAGAATAGAATAGTTTTAGGTCAGAGAATGTGTCAGGCAGGAGGGTACAATGAAATTCATCTTGTTTCTCTCGGAAGCAGTCATTCCGGTTCTTGTATTCGTGATTGTCGCAGCGGGACTGTCGAGACGCCAGCGGGTGTACGAGGATTTTCTCGATGGGGCAAAGAGCGGTATCCGTACCGTGGCTGAAATCATGCCAACGCTGGTTGGTCTTATGGTGGCAGTCGGAATTTTAAGGGCATCGGGATTTTTGGATTTTTTGTCCGGTCTGTTGGGAAAGCTGATGGTTTATACCAGTTTCCCGACGGAACTTCTGCCTGTTGCAATTGTAAAAATGTTTTCGTCTTCTGCCGCGACAGGACTTCTTCTGGATTTGTATAAGGAGCATGGAACGGATTCTGTCATCGGGCAGGCCGCATCCATTATGATGAGCAGCACGGAAACCATATTTTACACGATGTCCATTTATTTTATGTCCGTTAAGGTAAAGAAAACAAGATATACGCTTGCCGGTGCGCTAATTGCAACCATGGCCGGAATCATTGCAAGCGTCTTTCTGGCACAGGCTGGTACATGGTGACATGAACAAACGGGTTGACTTTTCCAGATGACAGGACTATAATAGCTATAAACGGCGCGGGGTGGAGCAGTCTGGAAGCTCGCCGGGCTCATAACCCGGAGGTCATAGGTTCAAATCCTATTCCCGCTACTACAGACTATATTCGGAGGAGTATGGTCTTTTTCTTATTTATGCCACATACCATCATTGGAGAGACGATAATGAAACAGAAAACTTTACGAATAAAACGGCTGACACAGACACAGTACATTGCAGCAGGGTTTATACTCATTATTCTGGCGGGTACAATACTTTTGACCTTACCCGTTGCATCGCGTGACCGAAACTGGACAGGTTTTTTGGATGCATTGTTTACAGCAACATCTTCCACCTGCGTGACAGGGCTGGTCGTTTTTGATACATACAGCCACTGGAGTCTGTTAGGGCAGCTTGTGATTTTATTGTTGATTCAGGTTGGAGGTCTTGGGTTTATAACAATCAGTGTCGGTCTGGCAATTGCATTCCGGAAAAAAATCGGACTCAGGGAACGTGATTTATTAAAAGAGAGTGTCAATGCGCTGGAAATCGGAGGAATTGTCAAGCTGGCGCGTAAGATTTTTATGGGAACGCTTTTTTTTGAGGGTGTCGGGGCAGTACTGCTTTCCATACGGTTTATTCCGGAATTTGGTCTGGGTAAAGGGATTTATTATGGAATCTTCCATTCCATATCTGCATTCTGTAACGCGGGCTTTGACCTGATGGGGTGCAAAGAACCGTACTCTTCACTGACTGCGTATGCGGCAGATCCTCTCGTTAATCTGACGGTTATGGCGCTGATTACAATTGGAGGGCTTGGGTTTGTGGTCTGGGCGGATTTGAGTGTGAAAAAATTTCATTGGAAGTCTTATGCTCTGCACACAAAACTTGTTTTGTCAGTTACGACCTTTTTGATTATTGCCGGTGCAGTTTTGTTATTTATTTTTGAACAGGGAAATACGCTGGAAGGAATGGGAAAAGGCGGACAGGTCCTGGCTTCGCTGTTTGGTTCGGTAACAGCGCGTACTGCGGGGTTTAATACGGTAGATACAGGGGCGCTCCGGGAAGAAAGTAAATTTCTTACCACGATTCTTATGTTTATCGGGGGGAGTCCCGGTTCCACGGCAGGCGGAATCAAGACTACGACTGCCGTAGTTATGGCATTTTATATTTTTTCCAATATCCGTAATAACGGGTGTAATATTTTTCACCGGAGAATCAGCGATGAGATTATCCAGAAAGCAGGAATGGTTTTTTGCCTGAACCTGATTTTGGGAATTATTAGTACACTTATTATTCTGGCAACAAGCCATTTTTCACTGACGGATATTCTTTTTGAAACGTTTTCGGCAATCAGTACTGTGGGAATGACGACAGGAATTACAAGGGATTTAAATTTCGCAGGAAGGCTGGTAATTATTATTCTTATGTTCTGCGGCAGAATCGGAAGTATGACATTCGCGCTGTCATTGATTCACCGGTCTGATACGGGAAAGGTAATGCTGCCGGTGGAAAAAGTAACGATAGGATAGACAGGAGAAAATTATGAAATCAATTTTAATTATTGGAATGGGAAAATTTGGGCATCATCTGTGTGACAACCTTCTGGATTTAAAAAATGATGTTATGGTTGTGGACCAGAAAGAGGACAGGGTTTCGGATTTAATTTATAAAGTAACGAATGTACAGATTGGCGACTGTACGGATCCCCAGGTGGTTAAAGGTATCGGTATCGGAAATTTTGACATTGTATTTGTCTGTATCGGGGCGAATTTTCAGAACAGTCTGGAGGTTACGAACCTTGTGAAAGAAATGGGTGCAAACTATGTTGTCAGCAAGGCAAACAGGGATGTTCATGCAAAGTTTCTGCTGAAAAACGGCGCGGACGAGGTAATCTATCCTGACCGTGACATTGCTGTCAAGGTTGCACGCAGATTTAGTATGAACAATGTGTTTGATTATATCGAGCTGGATGACGAGTATTCAATTTATGAGATTCCGCCGATGAGGGAGTGGATTGGGCATACAATACAGGAACTGAATTTCCGGCAGGCTTATGATATCAATATTCTCGGGATTAAACAAGGGGAAAAAACAAATATTTCCCCTGCTGCGGATTACGAATTCCGGGAAGATGAGCATCTGGTGGTACTGGGAACGGCAAAAAGTGTGGAGAAAGTTCTGAAGCAGAAATAAAAGGCGAATCCATACAGGTGCATATAGTACGGAAACCGTTTTATGTAAAAATATCAGATGACCCTTGGCAGGGCGTGATATAATGCCGCATTTTTCAGCCGGATAATAATGTCATCCAAAAGCAGGAAAAGATATTCTGAAAGCCCTTTGCAGTTTCTGCAATACTGTTTTACAAAAATTCTTATGGATTCTTCCAGCAGCAGTTTCATCTCGTCAAACGGCATCTGCATACACATATCCTGGATTTTCTGATAATCGGAATCCTCAAGCTTAGGCTCGGACATTGGTTTTTGTGCGAGCAGATGTCCGGTAACGGCGGTAAATACGATTTCGCAGAGATTGAAAATCATATCCCTGTGCAGTATATGATGCTGGTCCAACAGTGTCATTACATATTTTTTGGGAAAACGTTTTAAAAATCTCTGCTCCAGATAAATACAGCGGATATAAGAATAAATTTTATCAATCCCAGTACAGCCGGAAAGATCTTCCAGAACCGGATAGTCCAGCGTCAGGATTGTATCCTGCGGATTAAATGTAATATCATACCATTTGAAAAATTCCGGAAGCCCTTTTATAACAGTATCATGCAGACATTTATTTTCGAAATCGGAAAATTTCGACACGGTTTTGTTATATAAACTCAGAGCTTTTTTAATCTTTTCTTCCACATAAAAAACACCGTTTTCATATGCCTGCTGTGCCCCGGTATTTTCAGAGGATATTATGGAATGCTTTTTTTGGGGCGGAGCTTCCCGGATGCAGTATATAACCGCGCCCATAAGCTGCTCTGCCTTTTCATAAGGGATGGATGTGCTTTCATAAGAGGTGTAGCGTTCGGCTAATTTACTGACAACCGGAATCAGTTCTTCCATTGTATAGTCCATCTGTGTATACAAATCATAATCCCGTCTTCGTACATCATCAAATTTTAAATATTCCCCATAACCGTTGTTTTTTTTGTATCCGTCATAGCCCTGCCGGGCAGAGCGTGCATAATTAGAAAGACATGTGCTTTCCAGATAGTCCAGGTCGCCGAAGCAGACAAATTCAAACTGCTCTTTCATTAGATGTAAGAGTTCATCATCTGTGATTTTATCCTGCATTTCGCTTTTATAATGATAAAAAATGTCCTGCAGCCGTACAATGGTATCAGTATAATTGTTCTGGTCAATAAAGCCGGAATCACAGAATTCATAGATGAGTTTTGAAGTAATTCCCTTTCCGAATTCCACACGTCTGTATTTTTTCAGGCTTTTGTTCCGTTCATCCAGAATCATGCGGGCGTCCTGGTTACTTAGAACAAGCCCGAATTGTCTGGCCGGCATGTTTGTTTCAACGATTTTTTTCAGCT